>JAEELB010000219.1 GCA_016288705.1 Lachnospiraceae bacterium
CAAAGTTAGGATAAGACGACCAAAAACTGTCGTCTTATCCTAACTTTCCGGGTATGCGGAAGCCCGAACAGGAGACTCGCGCAGGATACCCGGGAAGCAAAAAAGTAGGGCTAAGGCGTCGAAAATAGCGTTTTAGTCCTATCTTTCACCGAAGGGCAGACTTGAATCGCCACGTATTACAAGAGGAGAATGTCAAAAAGGCATTCGGGCTGTGAATAGTAACAAGAAAACAGCGGATTAGCCTTTTGGCGGTTGTGACTGTAGAAAATACATGATATATTGATCGGGTAGAACAAATTATTCAGGAATCGTGTAAGGAGGGACTTGACAGGCCATGAGTACATGGGATAGACTCGTCCAGCGTTCAGCGTTCAGCGTTCAGTGGCTTAATTACACCCTTTTTATATCTGAATATGGTTTTAATTACATAGAAGCTGTGTGTCCGTAACAGCGGATACGCTGCTTTTTGTGTTTGTAAAGGAGAGAAAGGTAAATGAAGAGAACAAAAAGATTTATGGCAATGCTGCTGATGTTTTTGCTCTGTGCGGGCGAGATTGGCTCCACGGGGATCAATGTGTTTGCGGCGGGGGATCCTGTCAAAGGTACCGGAACGATACCGGATGTTGTTCAGGAAGCGGAAACGGTTTCCGGTGATACAGCACTGGATGAGACCATAGAAGCGGATGCGGTTTCCGGTGATGAGGCGTTGGATGAGACCATAGAAGCGGAAGCGGTTTCCGGCGATGCGTCGTTGAATGAGGCTAAAGAAGCGGAAACAGCTGCAGGAGGTAGTAGATATAGATTGGTTTTATTAGAAGGCTGTAAGGCATACGAGGACGTGAATCGATTGAGGGAAATACCATCCGGCAGTATGATTGACATACCTTCAATGATATATTTCTATGCGCCATCCCTGCCAAGGCAAGAATTTGACCAGTGGTTTTTTGCCACTGGTAAGGGAGATGATCCCGCTATAGATGATAGTTTAAGATTTGCTATGAAAAATTCTGGACGTGTTTCCAGTATGAAAAAAACGTTTATAAGTGCGGTATTCGATTCGTTTGTTATGGACTTATTTAAAGACATGGACACAATTTATGCAGAGTCGATGTATAAAGATGCTACGGGCCCCTTTGTAGATAAAGTCAGCGTCAATGTCACCACGCCAAAGAGTGGAGAAGCCCCGGACTATGATGTTACAACTGACAGTGAAGAGTGTAAAATCTATACGATACATTGGATAGATGCAGAGAGTGGCAAATATCTGAAAGAATCAGATACATTTGCAGCCGGAAAAGTATATGAAGCGGAAGTATGGCTGGATGAAAAAGACGGATATACCATTGATGCGCTTACAAATGTCTATATCAACGGGCATAAAGCGACATATAAAGATAGAATACGTGGCTCCAGTATTTTTTTCTATAATTTTCGTGTAGATGTGGTCAATGTTACCGTTACAGAGCCGGTCATCGGTACAAATCCGGATTTTACAGCGAGTACCGACAGTACGATTTGTACGATCAGTCTCAATGAAGTTGCCTGGATTGACGTAGATAGTGGTCGTATTCTGGATACAACTGACCAGTTTGAAGTCGGGCACACATACAGAGCCGTTGTCTGGCTGGATCCAATCGATGGAAACAGTATCACATCCGAAACTGAGGTCTATATTAATGGAAAGAAAGCTGAACGGTCGAATGCGGGCGGAAGTTCCGTTCAATATATATGCAACTTTAAACTGGCCGAACCCGGTTACGATCTCTGGGTAGGCGGAAAACGTGTTACGGACAGCAACAAAAATGATATCCTTGGTGATGACATGACAAGCTTTGATCCCTCAACCAACAGCCTGATTCTAAAGAATTTGAGCGGTACTATCGGATTGACGAATGACCGGAATGGAAACTCTGTCGCAATATACTATGAAGGCACTGAAGATCTGACCATCACCGGAACGGCAGATTTAAGCTCCAATACCGGGGACTTTGCCGTAGAATCCCATATTGGAAAGCTTACTTTTAAGGATGCGGATCTTGAACTTAAGGGTAATGCAGTCGCAGTATCGGCAGATGATCTTGTTTTTGATGGTGGAAAACTTAAGGCGGTTTCAGCATATGAGTCTGAAGGCTGTGCTGCTATCGCTGCCAGGGACATTATCATTAACAAAGGTAAGATTGAGACAGAGATAGAAGGTCAGCTTGCAGATGGTGTTCATGCCGACACATTGACTGTAAACGGTGGGCTGTTGAATGTTAACAGTTATGGTGCCAGCTGCACGGGAATATATGTTGAAAAATCCCTTGTCCTTAATAACGGCGAAATAAGTGCTACTGCAAGTGCTATGGATGATTGGACATGTGGCATCTGCGGAAAAAATGACGGTACTACGACGCTTACCGTAAACGGTGGAAAACTATACGGTTCCGGATCATATTCAGGTATAGATTATTTCAATGGTGGGATCACACTTGCTGACGGAGTAGAGATCCTTGTGCCTGAAGGTGGTAAGCTTAATGACGCGAAGACAAAGGTTGTGGATCAGAACGGGAGTACACCGGCTGAAGTCGTACTCTCAGCAGATTTTTCGATATACACTGTTACCTTCAGCTTAAACGGGCAGCCCGGTACCCCTCCTATTGCACAGAACGTTAAAGAGCGCAATACTGCCAAAATACCTGAGACACCTGCCGCAAAGGGTTATACCTTTAACGGCTGGTATACCGATAAAGCATGTACCAAAGAATATGTATTCACAACTCCCGTTATGTCTGATCTGACTCTATATGCAGGCTGGACAAAGACCAAGACTCCTGCACCGGAGCCCAAGCCGTTAAAGGGCGGTAAGTCTGCTCTGGATCCTGTTCCGGATTTTATGCCCGGCAAGACCACCGAACTGTATCTGGTTAAGGGGCAGAAGTTCGATATAGGCCAGGGCTGGTATATCGATAAGAATGATAAGGTCAGCAAGAAACTGGTTAGTATCAGCAAGAAAGGTATATTCAAGGCTAAAGCCGAAGGTGATGCGATCATCAAGTCCGGAACCGGGGCTGCAGCGAGTGAAGTAAAGATACATATAAGCACGCCCAAGATGAGCAATAAATCCCTGACGATCGAAACGGAGACTGCAACGGATTGTAAAACGGAACAGATCCCGTTAGTATACGACAGCGTACATCTGGATGTGTACTGGTACAGCGCCAACCCCGATGTGGTGACTGTAGATGACTTGGGCAATGTAACGAGCGTAGGAAAGGGCAGTTCCGTAGTTACCGCATACATAAACGGAAGTGCCTATAAATGCAAAGTAACCGTAAAGGAGAAGGTAGCGTTACAGAACCATACTATTCATCTGGCAAAGGGAACAAGTAAGAGCATAAGCATCAAGGGCCTTAAGAATCCGGAGTGGACGCCTTCGGATCCGGGTATCGTTACCGTAAAGAAGAATAAGATAACCGGAGATGCTGCGGGAGATACAGTATTGAGCTTTACTCAGAATGAGACGAAATATAAAGAGTTTGTGATCGTTGAAGATATCGGTATGAGCGGAACCGGCCTTAAGGAAAATGGCAGGGCCGGGAGCAACAAGTATCTGATCGATGAAAATGCCGGATACGAAACAAAACTGTCATTTACGCATGCAACCCAGCCTGTAGTCTTCAAGAGCAACAAGCCTGATATCGCATTCATTGATGAAGACTTAAATGTTGTTATGAGGGGCACAGGAAAAGCAGCATTCACAGCCAAGGTTGACGGCAAGACGATTACCATAACCGTGAATGTGAAGTAATAAGATCCTTGAGGTGTTGTAATAGGAATGTTGGCAATACAGATGCTGCATAAAGGATGTTGTAAGACGGACGAAGAAACAACAGCAAGTCAGACTGCGTACAGTACCAATTGCCAGATAATGCTTTTACAATAAGTGAAATGGTGTTAAAATAGCAGAGTATGAATTTTTATGGCTGGATATGCCGCAGAAAGCGGCATACATTGGCAGAAGGAGGTTTAAAATGGGTCTTATACAAGCGGCATTGGGCGCGGCAGGCGGAGTGATGGCGGATCAGTGGAAGGAATACTTCTACTGCGAGGCTATTCCCACTGATGTTCTGGTCAGAAAGGGGCAAAAAAAGGTAACGGGGCGTTCATCAAACACAAAGGGTGACGACAACATCATTTCCAACGGATCCGTGATCGCGGTTGCCGACGGGCAGTGCATGATCATCGTGGATCAGGGAAAGGTCACCGAGCTTTGCGCGGAACCCGGCGAATTCAAGTATGATTCATCCACCGAGCCCTCGATCTTCTCAGGAAGCCTTGGCGAGAGCATAAAGCAGACTTTCCTGAATATCGGAAAGCGTTTCACCTTCGGCGGTGAAGCTCCCAAGGATCAGAGGGTTTATTATTTCAACACCAAGGAGATCATCGGAAATAAATACGGCACTGCGAATCCCGTGCCTTTCAGGGTCGTGGATCAGAAGGCGGATATTGACATCGACATTTCCATCAAGTGCTTCGGTGAGTACAGCTACAGGGTCTGCGATCCCATCCTTTTCTATACCAACGTGTGCGGAAATGTGTCGGGGGATTACAACAGGAGCGAGATCGATTCCCAGCTGAAGTCGGAGCTTCTTACGGCCCTCCAGCCGGCGTTTGCAAAGATCTCCGACATGGGGATCAGGTATTCATCCCTTCCCGGCCACACAAAGGAGATCGCCGGCGCCCTAAACGAAGAGCTTTCCGGTGAATGGAGAGACAGGCGCGGTATAGAGATCGTGGCCTTCGGAGTATCATCCGTGAAGGCTTCCGAGGAAGACGAGGCTCTGATCAAGCGCATCCAGGCGAACCGTACCGCAAGTCTTGCGGCGGCGAATATGGCCGGCGCTACCGCGGATTCAATGATGGCGGCTGCCTCCAATCCCAACGGAGCCATGATGGGCTTCATGGGCATGGGGATGGCCCAGCAGGCCGGCGGCATGAACGCCCAGAACCTCTTCGCGATGGGACAGCAGCAACAGATGCAGCAGCAGATGGCTCAGCCTCAGCCGGCACCTGCGGCGGCTCCCGCTGCCGATTCCTGGACCTGCCCTAAATGCGGAAAGCAGGCTACCGGAAAGTTCTGTCCCGAATGCGGTGAAAAGAAGCCCGAAGCTAACGGCTGGACCTGCCCTAAATGCGGACAGGTGAACCAGGGCAAGTTCTGCTCCGGATGCGGCGAAAAGAAGCCCGCAGGAGCTCTTCAGTACAAGTGCGACAAGTGCGGATGGGTTCCCGAGGATCCGGCCAATCCTCCGAAATTCTGCCCCGAGTGCGGCGACCCCTTCGGCGATGAGGATGTGGTCAGCTGAGTTCTGATCTTCTAATGCACTTATTTCCCTGACGTCCTTCCGGAATGCCGTAAAATGGCTGTTCCGGAAGGAACGCGGGTTTTTAAAGGAGGTATTTATGGCAGATCAGTCGACAAATTACCAGTGCCCGGCATGTACCGGCCCTCTGCATTTTGTAGGCTCTTCAGGCAAGCTCGAGTGTGATTACTGCGGAAGTTCCTTCAGCGTTGAAGAGGTGGAAAAGCTTTACGCCGAAAAAAACGATGCGGCCGCTGCAAACGCCGGAAAAGACGGCGGATGGGGTGAAGGCTCCGAAGGGATGAAGACCTACAGCTGTCCTTCCTGCGGCGCGGAGATGATCACCGACGGAAATACAGCCGCTACCTGTTGTCCTTATTGCGGCAACCAGACCGTTATGCCGGGGCAGTTTGAGGGCGCTCTCAAGCCCGAATATATCATTCCCTTCAAGAATGACAAGAAAGCCGCCATCGATGCGCTGAAAGCGCACTACAAGGGCAAATTCCTGCTCCCCAAATCTTTCGTCAGCGGGAACCACATCGACGATATCCAGGGCGTCTACGTGCCTTTCTGGCTCTTCGACGGAAAGGCCGAGGGCAGTATGAAGTTCGATGCAAGGAAGGTCCATACTTCGAAGCACGGAGATATGGAGACCACCACCACAGAGTATTATGAAGCGGACAGAGAGGGATCTCTCGAGTTTGAGAAGATACCTGTGGACGCTTCCACCCGCATGCCCGATGAACACATGGATTCCATCGAGCCTTATGACTACAGTGAACTGAAGCCCTTCTCCATGGCTTACATGCCCGGATTCCTTGCCGACAAGTACGACGTTGAGGTCAAGGACTGCCGCAACAGGATGGAGGAGAGGAGCAAGATGAGCCTGGAGGCGGCCATTGACAATACCGTCACCGGCTATTCATCCAAAAGCGTCATGACGAAGGATCTGAACGTGGAGGTTGACAAGGCTCATTACGCCCTGATGCCCGTGTGGCTCCTGGCCACGAAGTGGAGGGATCAGAGCTTCCTTTTTGCCATGAACGGGCAGAGCGGAAAGCTCATTGGCGATCTTCCCATGGATAAAGGGAAATTCGGCGGGGTCTTCGCCGTGGTTTCCCTTGTGCTCATCATTCTCATGAACCTGATCTTTTCGAGAAGCATGGAGGGGTTCGGGTACTTCTTTGTGTGTTTCCTTCTGCCTCTGATCATTGCCGGAATTGTCTGCATGGTCCTCAGGTCACAGCTTAAATCGGTGCACACCGGGAATGCGGATGCGTACATCTCGGGCGGCGGTCTGAAGCTGAGCCGGAGCGATGATGTTTACATCCGGACCGAGAAGCAGACCAGAAAGGTTAATAAGAACTGAACAGGAAAGATCATGATAGACAGGCCGGAGTTCCTTTGGAGTTCCGGCCTTTATTTGACAGTGAACAACCATGGATCCGGATGCGTGCCTGTACGCGGGATCGGGTGAATGGAGAACACATTTCAACGGACAGAGGTTTGTGCTCTGCCCCATAAACAGAAGACATACGGGGGATCGATCTATGATGAGGAAAAACCTTCCAAAGCGTCTGGCGGCCGCTTTTCTTTCTGCGGCTCTCGCGGTTTCATTACCCGGACAGAGTTATGCTCTTGACAGAGCGAAAGACGGCTTCCGCGATCCGGCATTTTATTCTGCGGAAGACGCTTCTTTTGAAGGAGAACAGGTCTCTGACCCGGAGAGAGAGGATCTCCCTGCCGACCCGGACAGGACCGTATCATCCGGACAAGACAGCCGCCCTGAAAGCGCTTCGGCTCACCCGGCGGCCCCGTCGGAAGACCCGGCCGCAGCCCCGGAGGAGAGGGACATAAGCGCCATCAATAATCCTTTGAAGGGCAGGGGTCCGAATGGGGACGAGATCACCACCTGGGACTGCGTTTATATAAGGGATTACGGCCCGGAGGACGGGAACACGGGCCAAAGCAGCTCCCCGGAAGAAACCTCTGACGGAGGGAGCAAGAGTGAAGCGGAGGACAAGACCCTCATAAAATGGCGCGTGCTGAAGCTGGAGCCGGACGGGGAAGCCCTCCTTCAGGCGGATAAGCCGATCGGCGAAGAGGGTTTGGCCGACAGCGACTTTTCCGAAGAGGAAAAGGAACTCATCGAAATGGAAGACACCGGCGGCCCCGCTATGCGGATCAACCTTCTGACATCAGACGCCTGGGAATACGCAGGAACGATGTCCTCGGACGGAACTGTCAGCACTGCCGTGGATAAGGTGAAAAAACCCCGCACGGATGAATACGGGAACTCGGTATGGGACTGCATCTGGTTTGGAAGCTTCTGGCAGGATGACAACAACGGGGACGGATACTGTTTCTCTGATGATCTGTACATCGAAGCCGAATCGGGTGAATATCAGGCAGATGGGGAAAGAATACCTAATTTCCATGGAAAAGAGGGAGTTTATCCCGCCGACGACAAAGAACCCGTGAAATGGCGGGTTTTGGACAAGGACGATGCCGGCAATGTGCTGCTCCTTTCCGACAGACTGATAGATATCTTTGAGTTTAACAAAAAGAATGAAAATACCTCCTGGGAAAAATGCGACCTGGGATCTTATCTGAACAGCACCGGAAAATACGCCGATTCGGGTTTCTTGTCAGAGGCCTTCACAGCTTCCGGGATCGCAGCGATCACAGAAAGCGGGACCGGCAGTGATAAAGACCTGTTATTCTGTCTTTCGGCAGATGAGGTGCAAAATCCCGATTACGGTTTTTCCGATGATAATGAAAACTCCCGGACAGCAAGGTACACGAACTATACATTTCACAAACCGGGTTATGATCCCGCTGAGAACTACGGATACTGGTGGCTCCGTACGCAGGGGCATACCGGTAATTATGCATCCATCGTCAGTTCGGATGGTTTCGTTTCCGATACAATGGTGGATGGCACATACGTCGCTGTCCGCCCGGCCCTGCGCATGAACCTTGCGGATTCCGACGGTCTGTGGAGATACGCCGGTACTGTTGATTCCGAGGGTAATGTGTCCGAAGAGGGGAGGCCCGTGTCCTGCCTCAAAGTCACTCCCGGACAGCGCACCCTGAAAGTGGGACAGAGCATAAAAGCCGAGTGCAGAGTGATCCCCGGGAATGCGGCGGACAGGACTTTCACCTGGAACACGACGGATGAAAGTATAGCCACAATAGAAGATGGGGTGGTGACAGCGTGCGGAGAGGGACAGGCTCTGGTCAAAGCGGTGGCGAAAGACGGGAGCGTGGAAGGGATCTGCGTGATCGATGTGGTGCCGGCAGGCTATCCGGCAGATCCCGTGACCTCAGAGGGAGTATCCACCTGGGACTGCATCTGGTTCGGCAACTACTGGCAGGGTGATACCAACGGGGACGGGTACTGTTTTTCGAAGGACCTGACCATCAGAAAAGAGGGTTATTTTTATTATGACCAGGACAACAACAAAGTCCCGAATTTCAGCGGAAAAACCGGGGATTATCCCGCAGACGGAAAACAGCCCGTCAAGTGGCGCATATTGGACGTTGATGAGGAAGGGAACGCATTTCTCATATCGGACAAACTGATAGACGTATCGCAGTACGATAAAGAATCAGATCCTGTCTCCTGGGAGAAATGCGATCTGAGATCATATCTGAACGGAAGCTTTCTGAAAAATGCTTTTTCGGACGATGAGAAGAAATCCATTATCCTGTCGGAGATACAGAACGATATGAACCCGGTGCACCCCGGGTCGATCCGCTCTAAGGCTACGAAGGACAGGATATTCTGTCTGTCGGTAAAGGAAGCGATGAACCCCGGTCACGGCTTTTTGAAGAATGACTTCATTGAAAGATCGCCGGAGGATCCCAAATACTTTACCGAAGACGATACCTCCCGTCAGGCCGCGGTAACTGATTTTGCTTCTCACAAACCCGGGATATTCACTCTGCTTACCGAAGGGAACTTCAACAGGTACTGGCTTCGCACCCCCGGAAAAAATGATACATATGCTTCCCAGGTTACTTACGGGGGCGCGGTGGATCCGGAAGGACAGGTTCTGGCGGAACCATACGCCGCTGTCCGTCCCGCGCTGTTTGTAAACCTGTCCGATACAAGCCTGTGGAACTACGCGGGGATCGTAAGTTCTGACGGGACCTCCGATACCGAGGCAGAGGGGCTTAGGGGAGCGCGCACAAAAGACGGGGTTTCCACCTGGGACTGCATCTGGTTCGGAAATTACTGGCAGGGCGACACCAATGGCGACGGGTACTGTTTTTCGGAGGATACCGCCGTAATAAAGGACGGGGACAGATACTATGCCAAATACGGTGAGGATGACAAAAAACAGATAGTCCGTTTTGACGGGGAGCAGGGTCTTTACCCCGCCGACGACAGGCAACCCGTAAAATGGCGGATCCTGGACATAGACGATGGGGGGAATGCGCTGCTCCTTTCGGACAAGCTGATCGACATAGCGCAATACAATGAGGAGAGGACGGAGGTCACCTGGGAGACCTGCACGCTCAGGTCCTACCTGAACTGCTACGATGGGAAGACGGAGGGTACGGCAAATGGCCCGGAAAAGGATTTCACCGGCACGGGTTTCCTTAAAAGAGCCTTTTCGGAAGCCGAGATCAGCGCCATGGCGGTGTCGGCCGTGAAGAATGAGGACAATCCATTTTACGGTGTTTCCGGCGGGAACAAGACGAAAGACAGACTGTTCTGCCTGTCTCTGTCGGAGGCGACAGACCCTGATCTCGGTTTCGTTAAAAATGAGTTTAAAATAGAGTCAGACATGAGATATACAGAGACGGACGATACCCGTAAGGCTGAGGTGACGGACTTCACACACTGTAAACCCGGATATTGGGAAAGTGTGGAGGATACGGATACGCTCTGGCAGCTGCGGTCACCGGGCCGTACTGCCGCGATTGCTTCGACCGTCAGTGATGAAGGGGCTGTATTTGCCTTCGGTGACTATGTGGACTCTGTAAATTACTGCATACGTCCCGCGTTCCGCATGAACCTCTTCTCTTCCTCCGCTCTCTGGGAAAAGGCCGGAACGGTCTCTTCCGACGGCAAAGAGACGAAGGAGATCATTCCCGTAAGGGGCGTTTCCTTCCCTGCCGACCGGGAGAACCTGACAATAATCGTCGGCGAAGAAGCGACTCTCATACCCATTATCACTCCCTCCGATGCGACAGATCAGACCGTCAGCTGGGTGTCATCCGAGCCCTCTGTCGCTTCCGTGGATGAAAATGGCCGGGTTAAGGGGCTTAAGGTCGGCGAAGCGGTCATTACCGTGAAGACGGATTACAGAGGCTATGAGGCTCACTGCAAAGTGACTGTCCGCGAACTGAGATACGGATTGGATGTGGACAAAAATGATCTGGAATTGAACATGATCCCCGGGGAGGTCAGGAGGCTTAGGGTGAACCGGGACGGAGTGTGTCTTTACGGAGTAAGATACACTCTGAAGGATCCCGGGGATCCGGACAACCCGAAGGGGAAGGTTAAATGCGTGTCCGTAAAGAACGGCGTGGTCACGGCTAAGGCAGTGAAAAAGAAAAAGGGAGAGGACATTTCAAAACCGGATGAAGCCTGGATCACAGCCGAATACTGCGGCAGGAGCGAGACCTTCAGGATAAAAGTGTACAGCGCATCCCCCGTTAACGTACCCATAGAAGACTTGGAAACGAAGAAAAAGTACCGGATATCCGCTCCGAAGACCCTGAAACTGATCTTTGAACCCGGAAAGAACACGAATAAGACCGTTTCCGTGAGCATCCCCAAACAGCTCAGGGCGGAAGGAAAGACCATAAGCTGCTCCGTAAATTGCGTTGAACCGGGAGCGCAGGTCTGCCGGGTGAAGGAGGGAAATGAAGAGGATCCGTGGCCGAAGTATAATGATCCCGACCGCGCAAAGGCTTCAAAAGC
>JAEELB010000220.1 GCA_016288705.1 Lachnospiraceae bacterium
GGCCGAAATCCCTGAGGGACTTTTCTATGATCGCCCTCCTGGAGAGACCGGGCAGCATGGAGCCTATCTCCTGTATCACCTGTTCAGCCACCCTTTTGCTGGTGGTAACGAGAACCGCGGAAGCCATTTCATCATGTTCGGCCTGGGACAACAGGTCCGCCGCCACGAAGCGTGGATCCGCGCTGTCGTCTGCGAGCACCAGTATCTCCGAAGGCCCTGCCACGGAATCGATGGCCACGTCTCCGAAGCACAGTTTCTTTGCCAGGGCCACATAGATATTTCCGGGTCCCGTGATCTTGTCGACCCTTGGAATGGATTCGGTCCCGTAGGCCATGGCCGCGATGGCCTGGGCGCCGCCTATCTTGAATATCTCGTCCGCGCCCGCGATGCACGCCGCGGAAAGCGTGCCTGCATCTACCTTCCCTTCACTGTCTGCGGGGGTACACATGACGACCTTTTTGACTCCGGCGGTCTTTGCCGGGATTATGTTCATCAGGACGCTTGAGGGATATGCCGCTTTACCGCCGGGAACGTACACACCGGTGATCTCAAGGGGGATCACCCTCTGACCCAGGATGGATCCGTCCTCCCTCACATCGATCCAGGAATTCTTTTTCTGCTTTTCGTGAAATGCGCGGATATTTCCGGCGCTCTCCTTCATGGCTTCCAGAAAATCGCTGTCCAGGGAAGACATCGCTTCCCTGATCTCTTCTTCGGTGACAAGCACATTGGACTTATCGACGTCCCACTTGTCGAACCTTGAAGTGTACCTGAAGACCGCCGCATCCCCCTCGCTCCTGACGGAGGTCACTATCTCCCTGACAGTGTCCTCATAGAGCTCGAGAGAACCGGTCTTCCCGCGGTTTTCTATCTCCTTCATGATCCATTCCCGGGAAGAATCATCAAGGGTTTCGATCTTCAGCAGTTCGTCCATATTATTATCCATATCACTCTCCGGTCCTTCAATCGTCTCCGTATATCTCTCTTCGCATCTTTCCTATGAGCCCGCGGATCCTCTGCCCTTCCATCTGCATGGAGACACGGTTCACGATGACCCTGGCGGAAAGGGGGCATATCTCCTCGAGAACGGTGAGGCCGTTCTCCCTCAATGTGGAACCCGTCTCCACGATGTCCACTATCACATCCGCAAGTCCCACGATGGGAGCCAGCTCCACCGAGCCCGAAAGCTTGATTATGTCCACGGTCTGGTCTTTTCTGTTATGAAAATAATCCCTTGCGATGCCCGGATACTTGCTGGCAACCCTTATCTGTTCATGATGCTTGAGGAGCTCCGCGCTCTCCGGGAAGCCGCAGACGCACATCCTGCATGCGCCGAAGCCCAGATCCAGCACCTCGTAGACGCTCCTGTTCTCTTCAAGTATGGTGTCCTTCCCCACAATGCCTATATCCGCGGAGCCGTACTCCACAAAGGTAGGGACATCGGATGGCTTTGCCAGGAAGAACCTGATCCGGTCCTCTTCATTCGTAAATATAAGCTTTCTCGTGCCCTTTTCGGACATTCCGCCCGTGTCGACCCCCACCTTTGAAAAGAGCTCCGCGGTCTTTTCCGCAAGCCTTCCTTTTCCGAGGGCGATCGTCAGATATCTGTCTTCCACCGATCCCATAATATCACCGTTTACCAAGCGCCGTGATCACATTGTCCAGAACAATGGCAAAGCCCGTGGCGGGACAGTCCTTGCCGAATTTGGCCAGAAGCCTGTCGTACCGTCCGCCCATGGCTACGGCTTCGCCTACGCCGAAGGTATACGCCCTGAACACTATCCCGGTATAATAATTATAGCGGCTCAGAAGTCCCAGATCGAAGGATACGTAACGGCTGAGCCCCATATCGCCTATAAGCCTGTAGGTCTCCCTGAGCCTGTTCACAGCTTCCTCGGACAGAGGGTTCCCGGCGTTTTCTGCGGCAGTATCCAGTACCGAGGGATCGCCGGACAGATCGATCACGCGGAGCAGCTTCGCCCTGATCTCCGTATCGGTCTCCAGCTCCCGCAAAAGATCTTCGGCGGCGAACCAGTTCCTGCCGGAGATGTGGTCTCTCAGAGACAGCTCATCCTCTTCGCAAAGACCCGCCTCTCCGCAGAGGCCCCTGAAATAGGAGGCGTTTCCGAGGCTCACGGTGAAGCTTTCAAGTCCCGCCTCCCTGAGACAGCGTATGAGGAGCGACACCACCTCGGCGTCTGACACGGCGTCTCCCGCTCCTATAAGCTCAACCCCTGCCTGGGTCACTTCAGACGGCCTCCCAAGAAGCGGACGGCTGTTGTTGAAGGTATTCCCGCAGTAAAAGAACCTTAGAGGAAGCACGGTATTGCTGTCATTCAGAAAATATCTGGCGGCGCTCCTGGCAACGGATGGCGTAAAGTCAGGTCTCAGGGCCAGAGTCTCTCCCTCCCTGTCGAAAAGCTTGTAGAGTTCCTTTGAGGGCGTGGTCCCGATATCCTGTGAAAACACGTCAAAGTACTCAAAGACAGGGGTCACGATCTCGCTGTAGCCTTCAGATCCCATCACGGACAGGATCCTGTTCTGAACGTCCCTTCTGAACCTGAGTTCCTCCCCGTAAATATCCCTGACTCCGTCGGGAGTGTGCAGTATGCTTTTATTCATGTTCCTGTTATTCATAGTAGTCCATTCTATCATATATACTTGCCAACGTAAACAAATGCCGGTAACCAAAACGCATAACAGGTGAACGCCCCGAAGTTCAGCGTATGAAACCGCGATCTATTACGTTCAAGAGCATGATCCCTGAACCGTTCTTCAACCCACCCTGTCGTTCAGATCCTGCTGGATCATCTCCAGGTAAGGCACCATGACCTCCCTGTCCTCAGGGAGCCTGTAAGCGGGATTCAGCTCGTCATAGCGAAAGCTCTTCCTGCCGCCGGAAAGGGCTCTATCCCAGAAAAGCATGAACATGTCCAGAGGCAGGTACCAGCATTCGTCCCTGGTGGTGTAATACAGCAGGAAAAACGATATCCCGCCCTGCTTTTCAAACTGCTGCATGAACTCCACCTGGTGCTCGTGGACGTTGTCCAGGGGGAAGGTATCGGCTTTGCTCTCTTTTGCGTCAAAGCACACGGGAATGCCCTGCACAGCCCCTATGTAATCCACCGTGGACTTCTGACCGAAATAAGCGAGAGTGATATGACGGCTCTGCTTGTCAAACTCGATGGGGGTTATGGGGGTTGGGATCTTCTGTATGAGGGCAAGCCCCTCCTCCAGGTAGATCTCATTTGTCCGGTTGATCATCTCTTCAAAGCCGGCGCCCCTTAAGCCTCTTGAATTCCAGGTGGCCATCAGTCCTCCTTTCCTTCGGCATAAAGCTTCACAAGGTTTATGATCACGTCCCTGACTCTCACCATATCGTCAAGGCATGCGCACTCGTACACCGAATGGAAATTAATGCCCCCCGTGGGGAGATTCGGGCATGGAAGCCCCATGTATGAAAGAGTTGCTCCGTCCGTGCCGCCGCGGATAAACTTTGATACCATCTCACTTCCGGTCATCTCGAAAGCCTTTTTTGCATATTCGATCAGATGGGGATGCTCAAGGATCAGAGGCTCCATATTGTAGTAGGTATCCTTCATCTCCACATGGGCGGAGCCGGGACCGTAGAGCCTGTTTATGTATTCGCAGGCGTTCAGGAAGAGTTTTTTCCTCTCCTGAAATCTTTCACTGTCGCCATCCCTTATCAGATATTCGCTCACTGCCCGTGACACGTCTCCATGAAGGTCTGTAAGATGGAAAAATCCCTCCCTACCTTCGCTCTTCTCGGGACGTTCGCCGTCAGGCAGCATATTGTCAAGAGCGACAGCCATGGAAAGCGCGTTTTTCATGACGCCTTTTGCGGAGCCCGGATGTATGTTCTTCCCCGTAAATAAGACCTTTATCCCGGCAGCGTTGAAATTCCCGTATTCAAATTCGGGGAACGCCCCTCCGTCCACTGTATAGGCGTATTTCGCCCCGAACCGTTCAAGGTCGAACCCGGAGGCTCCAAGCCCAAGCTCCTCATCCGGCGTAAAGGCCACGCACACCTTTCCGTGCGGGATCCTGTCTGTACCGGAACAGGTCTTGTCCGCGTCTCCGTGTCCTGACAGGAGTCTCACCGCCTCCATTATCTCCGCGACGCCCGCCTTGTCGTCCGCCCCCAGAAGGGTGCTGCCGTCGGTCACTATTATGCTCTTACCCTTAAATTCGGCGATCTGCGGGAATTCGGATACCCTGAGCACGATCTCGCGCCCCTGAGCATCGGATCCCAGCAGGATATCATTTCCGTCATAAGCTTCTATAAGCCTCGGTCTCACATCCTTTCCCGGAGCGTCGGGAGATGTGTCCACATGGGAGATAAATCCCAGGGGAGGTAACTCCTCATATCCCGGGGAAGCGGGAAGAAATGCGTACACATAACCCTTTTTGCGGTCGAAATCCGTTGAAAGCCCCATTTCCCTGAGTTCCTCCGAAAGGATCGACAAAAGCTCCATCTGACCCGGGGTGCTGGGAAATGTTTCCGATTCCTCCGAAGACCCAGTGTCCGTTTCGGCGTACCTTATGAATCTGTCGAGCATATCCTTCATTTATCATTCCTCCCCTGGCTCTGAGGCGTTGTCAGGTCCGGTGCCTGTTTTCTGTCCATAAATCCTGACAGAGCATCGATATCCTCATGTCATTCTCCGTTTTACAGTTTTCCCGTTTCCTCAAACAGAGTTAAAAAGCGCTCCGGCACTTCAGTCTTAATTTTCCTGCCGTCAGGCAGTTCCTCGATGTAGGAATGGAGGTACAGCCTGCCGTCTCCCTTCAAAAGCTTTCTGTCCCTCTCCCTGTCCCCGTACTTCGGGTCTCCCAGGACAGGATGCCCGAGGAAAGCCATGTGAGCGCGGATCTGATGGGGTCTCCCCGTCTTAAGCTCCACCTTCAACAGGGAGATATCCTTTTCACGGTCAGCGGATATCCTCTCAAAGCCGGTGCTTATCCTGTATCCTCCGGTCTTGAACGGCTTTCCGCTCACTCTTACCCTGTTTTCCTTCCTGTCCTTCAGAAGCCAGGCTTCTTCGGAGCCGGAGAGGCGTGTGATCCCATGGACCGCCGCCAGATAGTATTTTTTCAGGCTCCTGTCCCTGAGAGCCCGCGCCAGATACTGCTCTCCGCTTATTGTCTTTCCGCAGAGCACAAGGCCGGTGGTATTTCTGTCCAGACGGCTCATCACGGCGGGCCTCACGGTCCTGAGAAGTTCAGGCCCGGTCTCCCCGCGTTCCAGAAGAAGTCCGATAAGGAAACTGTTCAGGTTCTCATCCCCGTATACGGCGCTCTGGGACAGCAGGCCGGCCGGCTTATCAAACACTATGATATCCCGGTCTTCACTTATCACCGGGATACGGTCCTTGAGGTCCCTGTAGATACGCACATACAGGCCGTACTCCTCCTCAGAGTCATGTAAATTCCGATCCGCCGGAGACTCTGAAGACAGTTCAGCCCCGTCCCCTTCGCCCGACAGTTCACGGAGCCTTTCATCATCAAGCCAGACAGATACCTCGTCCCCCGCCTTAAGCCTGTAGCCTGCCTCGGTCCTTTTTTTATTTACCTTTATCTTTTTCTGTCTGATGCACCTGTAGATAAGGGATCCGGGCGCTTTGGGCAAAAGCCTGGACACAAAGGTCAGGACCTTCATCCCCTCGGTATTTTCATCTGCTTCATAGATCCTCATATATGACCAGTCATCTGATACGTCGTCCTCGGTCCGGAGATCATCCCAGTGAAACGGAAAACAGCGTGTTCACTATCCCCTGAGACAGTTTTTCGTTTTCTGCCTCTCTTTCCGAAACCGAGGCCAGCCTCTCCGTGTACTTTCCGGTCTCCGCAAAAGCCTTCACGGTGACGCCTTTATAGCCGTCCGCTTCCAGCATCCCCTTCAGATGGCTTTCGAGGGCGGCGTGATCGCATCCGGCTTCCGGCAGGCATATCACTGTATTGTCCCTAACGCACAGGTGATAGACTGAATAATTTTTCTTTTCCGTGGTAAAGAACAGATCGTAATACGATAGGGTCTTATGCATGTCGGATCCCTCTATCAGCTTATGAAGTTCCTCACTGCAGCCCTTTGCCCTCATGAACATGACAAAGTTCACCGTGCTCCCGCTGGCGGGAAGAAAAGCCAGCACGGACAATATGGTGAAGAGGTTTTTATTTGTACCGTAGGATCTGAGTCCGAAAAAATAAAACCCGAAAGCAATGGCAAACAGAAAAAAAGAGCGGATAAGCGTGACCTTCCTCCTGCTCCTGATAAAACCAAAACTCCCTTTTTTTGCTCCAAAGAGCTGTATCATTCGCTTTTCCTGTACTCCTTAAGGGAAGAAAGCTCCTCGTGGGTGAGCTTCCTTACGTGTCCGGGCTCCAGATCTCCCAGCAGGATATTTCCCACGGACAGTCTCTTCAGATATCTGAGCTCATTGTCAACCGCATAAAGCATGCGCTTGATCTGGTGAAACCTGCCTTCGGATATGGTGATGAAGATCCTGTCCCTGCCCTCTGCATATTCCGTGAAACACTCCCTTGTGAGCTTATCATCCCCGATATCCACGCCTCTGCGGAGCCTGTCCAGATCCTCCTCGGATATATCCCGGACCAGTTCGCAGTAATAGGTCTTCGGCACATGATACTGGGGCGAGATGATGGAATGGGTCAGATCCCCGTCGTCGGTGAGGAGCAGAAGCCCCTCCGTATCCTTGTCGAGACGCCCCACGGGGTGGACCCTTGAGGCGTATTTTTCCGGAATGAACCTTGTGACGGTCTCTTCCTTGCGGTCGCTCACGGCCGTGACATATCCTGCGGGCTTATTCATCATAAGATATACATGCTCTTCCCATTCCAGAAGCGCGCCGTTATAAGTCACGCGCACGGAATCCGGATCTATATCGGTCTCCGGGATGGCGTCAGGAAGACCCTCAACAGACACAAGGCCCTGTCTGATGGCCCTTTTGGCGTTGCTCCTCCCTATGCCGGCAGCATGGCCCACATATCTGTCAAGTCTCATATCAGACCTGTCCGCCCTCCTGAGGAGCATCGCCGGCTCCTGCATGCCCCTGGGCTGGAAGCGGCATATCCGCATAGGCATCAACGGACTCAGTGCTCTCGGGATGCAGCTGCAGCTGATTCTGATGTATCACGTCAAGATAACTCTGGATCGAGGAAGTGAAGCTGTCGTAATGAGCATTGGTAGTGTTCAGCGAGCCGTTCAGAAGCTGCTCCAGATGACCCAGCATATCATCCAGATACTGGATGGCGCTCTCCCTGAGGGCATTCGCTTCATTTGTGGCCTTGTTGAGGATATCCTTGGCCTGCTCAGAAGCGGTCATCACCACCTCATTAGCCTGGGCGTAGGCCTGCTGCATGATCTCGCTCTCGCTCACAAGCTCGTTGGTCTGGGCCTGGGCGCGGTTGATAAGGTCGTCCGCCTTCTTCCTGGCGTCGTCGAGAATGGCTTCCTTTCGCTCTATGATCTTCTGATAATGCTTGATCTCTTCGGGTGTGCGCGCTCTGAGTTCCTTGAGATAATCATCGATCTCCTCTTTGTTCACGATGATATCCGTCTTGGAAAACATCGAGTACTTACATCTGTCGATATACTCGCTGATCTCGTCAATAAGCTGTTCAATCCTGCTGACCATGAAAATCTCTCCCCTCTGGATTAAATCCCCTAAGCAATGAAATCAAGACTTTTTCTTTTCTGCATACCTGTCGTATACTATATCCTCGATAAATTCCGGCACGCACATGGAAATATCACCGCCAAAGCGGGCTATCTCCTTCACTGTGGATGAAGAGAGATAGGCGTACTCAAGGCTTGTGGTCAAAAACACCGTATCCAGCATGCCCTTTGACAAGATCCGGTTCGTCTGGGCGTATTGAAGCTCAAACTCAAAGTCGGTGATAGCCCTCAGTCCCCTGACGCATACATGACAGTCTTTTTCCCTTGCGTAATCGGTCATGAGGCCTTCAAAAGAATCAACCCGGACATTCGGTATGTCAGACACCGCCCTGCTGATCATTTTAACACGTTCATCAGCAGAAAACAACGGAGTCTTTGCATCATTCTTTAGGACTGCGACTATCAGTTCATCGAACATCTCGGCCGCTCTCTTTATGATATCCAGATGTCCGTATGTCACGGGATCGAAGGATCCCGGATACAACGCCCTTCCGTTCATAACCTGTCTTCCCCTGTTGCCCGGAACGGAAGCCCGTCCCGGAAACCGTCACCTGTCGTCCGCTTCCTTACAGAGTTTCAAAAATATATGCTCACTCCTGAGATACTTCTTCACCCTCTCAATACTGTAACCGAGCCCGGTGTAATGGTCAAGGGGAACGTCCTTTTCATTTTCGATGATGATGACGGTTCCCGGCGTGACCTGCTTCATTGATGTGAGTTCCCTTAAAACGCCCAGTTCCAGGCCGCTTGAATAGGGCGGGTCCATATAGATTATGTCGAAATGCTTTTCATGTATGCTGTTCAGGGATACGGCGGCGTCGCCCCTGAAAACCGTGGCTCTGTCGGAAAGCTTTGTGAATGCGAGATTGTCCTTTATCACATTCAGCGAATCCCTGTCCGTGTCGGAAAAATAAGCGTGTTCCGCACCTCTGGAAAGGGCTTCTATGCCGATCTGACCGCTGCCGGAAAACAGGTCCAGAAACACGGATCCGGGGACCTCATTCTGGATGATATTGAACAGAGTCTCCTTTATCCTGTCCTGGGTGGGTCTCGTGTTCATACCTTTCGGAGCTTTTAAAGGCATGCTCCTGGCCTCTCCCGAGATCACTCTCATTTCTTTTTGTCCTTTATCTTTCTGCCTCCTCTGCCTCTTGAAGACATCCTGAGGCTCCTGAGGTCAAGCGCTTCGCCGTCGATCTCGATCACCGCTTCGATCCCGGCCCTGATATAGTATGCATCCGTCACGTGATCCCAGTCGGGAAGACTGATGCCCCTGGCCCCGGCCGCAGTCTTCTTCTGCTCAGGGATATCGGATATGGGGAATCTCAGGAAGAACCCGTCCTTTGAGCGGAGGACCACATCCTCCAGTTCGTCAACGGCCTCCACGGAAATGAGTTCGTCCCCGTCCAGAAGCTTCGTGGCGGCTACGGTCTTTCTGGTCACATCAAACTCTCCGCCGCTTACGGACTTTATCTGCCCAAGCTTCGTCACAAAAATGAACCTGTAGAGATTGAGCGACATCTGGCTCGTAACAAATATGATCCTCTCGTTCCTGGAATCGAAACCGCTTATGTTGTCGATGGGAACGCCCTTGTCCTTAAGCTTCGTAGCGGGAAGATCCGGGACCTTTACGGTGTACAGCTTCCCCATGGAAGTAAATATGCACACCCTGCCGTTTGACCTGCAGCGGAAGACATATCTGTTCTCGCTTTTCAGGGTCTCGGCATTTCTGGAATAGACGCCCTCGTCGACGGTCCTGGCGTAGCCGAACCTGTCCACGATGCAGTACAGATCGGTCTCGGGTACGGGTTTTTCCTCATAGACAGCCGCTTCGGCGTTGGTGATCTCGGTGAGCCGCTTTTTGCCGAATTTTTTGCGGTATTCGTTCAGATCGGCCTCAATCACCTGCGACATGGAATCCCTGCGCTCCAGTATATCTTCATACCTGTAGATATTGGACATGGTCTCCTCGTGTTCCTTTATGAGCTTGTTCACTTCGAGACCGCAGAGACGGTAAAGTCTCAGATCCAGTATGGCGTTGGCCTGTTTCTCCGTAAATAAAAGCTGGGAGGCCATCACCTTCGATTCCCGGCTCTTGAACCGGACGTTTTCGGTATTTCCCGTGACCAGACAGTCAAAGGCCGTCTTTCTGTCGGGAGACCCCATGATGATCTCCACCACCAGATCGATGACATTGCAGGCCTTGATGAGGCCTTCCTGTATCTCCTTCTTCTCCATCTCCTGATCCAGGAGGGTGGTGTATTTTCTGGTGCAGAGTTCGTACTGGAAATCGACATTGGCTTTGATAATCTCCCTGAGGGACATGGTCTCGGGCCGTCCCCTGTGTATCACCAGGGAGGACACGGGGAAGGTATCCTCAAGCCTGGTCTTCTTGTAGAGAAGGTTCTTCAGGTTCTCGACATCGGCGTCCTTTTTGAGCTCGATCACGATCCTGATGCCCTCTTTCGAGGACTGGTTTGAGATGTCCACGATATCCGTGGTCTTCTTTTCTTCCGCAAGCGCCGCCACATCCGACAGGAATTTGGCTATCCCGCTGCCGATCATGGTATAGGGGATCTCGGTTATCACCAGATTGACATGGCCGTTCTTTCCTTTTTCGGTCTCTACCTTCCCCCTGATCCTGATCCTGCCGGTCCCGGACTCATATATCTCCCTGAGGTCGTCCCTGTTGCAGACGATACCGCCGGTGGGGAAATCCGGTCCCTTGATGTACCGCATGAGTTCCTCCGTGGTCATATCCGGATTTTCGATAAACGCTTTCTCCGCATCGATCACTTCGGTGATATTGTGGGGAGCGATGCTGGTGGTCATACCCACGGCAATGCCTTCGGAACCGTTTATGAGGATATTGGGTATCCTGACAGGCAGGACCGAAGGCTCCCTCTCGGTCTCGTCAAAGTTGGGGACAAAGTCCACCGTGTTCTTGTCCAGATCCCTGAGGAAGGTCTCTTCGGTGATCTTCTGAAGCCTTGCCTCCGTATATCGCATGGCGGCTGCGCCGTCCCCTTCGATATTCCCGAAATTCCCGTGGCCGTCCACCAGAGGGGCGCCCTTCTTGAAGTCCTGACTCATCACCACCAGGGAATCATAGATGGAGGAATCACCGTGGGGATGGTATTTACCCATGGTATCTCCCACGATCCTGGCGCATTTCCTGTAGGGCTGGTCGCTTGCGAGATGAAGCGTGCTCATATCGTAGAGCACCCTTCTCTGCACCGGCTTAAGTCCGTCCCTTACATCCGGGATAGCCCTGGATACTATGACGCTCATGGAGTAGTCGATGAAGGACCTCTGCATAAGCTCCGAATATTCGGTTTTTATTATCATTTCTTCAGACATCTAAAAGAGCCTCCTCAGCATGCTCATGTATGAATTCTCTTCTGGGCGCAACGTCGCTGCCCATCAGGAGACCGGTCACTTCCCCGGCGAGTCTCGCGTCTTCTATCTCCACAAGCCTCAGTCTCCTTCTTTCGGGGTCCAGGGTCGTCTCCCAGAGCTGTTCCGGATCCATCTCCCCAAGCCCCTTGTATCTCTGGAGCGTGAAAGGACCGTCGTGTGTCTTTCTGTATCTTTCAAGAGCCTTGTCGTCGTACAGGTATTCTTCCTTTCCCTTCTTTGGCATGGCCTTGTATAAGGGCGGCATGGCGGTGTAAACGTGTCCCTCGTAAATAAGGTCCGGCATGAACCTGTAAAACAGCGTGAGCAGAAGCGTTGCGATATGGGCTCCGTCCACGTCCGCATCGGACATTATAATGATCTTGTCGTAGCGCAGCTTGGTGATGTCGAAGTCGTTGCCGTAGCCCTCGGAAAAACCGCAGCCGAAAGCGTTGATCATGGCGCGGATCTCCTGATTCGCAAGGACCTTGTCTATGCTGGCTTTTTCCACGTTCAGGATCTTTCCCCTTATGGGAAGGATGGCCTGAAATTCCCTGTTTCTGGCAGTCTTTGCGCTCCCTCCGGCGGAATCGCCCTCAACGATGAAGATCTCGCATTTGGAAGGATCCCTGGATCCGCAGTTGGCCAGCTTCCCGTTGGAATCGAAGGAATACTTCTGCTTGGTCAGCAGGTTCGTCCTGGTCTTTTCCTCGGCCTTACGTATCTTCGCGGACTTTTCGGCACAGCCTATGACGCTCTTTAAAGTCTCAAGATTCCTGTCGAAGTAAAGCTCCAGGCCCTCCCCTGCAACCTTGGAAACCACCTTTGAAGCGTCGGGATTGTCCAGCTTTGTCTTGGTCTGCCCTTCAAACCTGGGATCCGGATGTTTTATGGACACAACGGCGGTCATGCCGTTCCTCACGTCGGAGCCCGTATAGTTTGAATCCTTTTCCTTGAGGCTTCCCAGCTGTCTTGCGTAATTATTTACGATGGTGGTAAAGACCGTCTTGAATCCGGTTATGTGGGTGCCGCCTTCGGCGTTGAAGATATTGTTGCAGAAGCCCAGCACTTCCTCATGGAATTCATCTACGTAGCGGAAAGCGATCTCGACCTCTATGCCGTCGCTCTCCCCCTTGAGGGTCACCACCTCGGTCACGGCCTCCATGCCCTTGGTGAGTTCGTTCACGTAGCCCTTCAGTCCGTCGGGTTCGTGAAATTCCCTTGACTCCCAAAGGCTTTCGTCCTCATTTCTCCGGTCCTCAAAATAGATGGTAAGGCCGGGATTCAGATAAGCGGTCTCGTGAAGCCTGCTCTTGATCTCCTCTTCCCTGAACCTGGTCTGGTCAAATATGGTGTCGTCGGGGATAAATGTGGTCTCCGTCCCGTGTTCCCTTGTCTTCCCGATCTGAGGCAGGAGACCGTCAATGAGCTCCGTGGTGGGCTTTCCGTATTCATAGGTGTCACGGAATATGCCTCCGTCCCGCTTCACCGTCACCGTCATGCTCCTGGAAAGAGCGTTCACGACGCTGGAACCCACGCCGTGGAGACCGCCGCTGGTCTTGTAGGAGGAACTGTCGAATTTTCCTCCCGCGTGAAGGACAGTCAGAGCCACACGCTCCGCGCTGACTCCCTTTTCATGCATTTCCACGGGAATCCCGCGGCCGTTGTCGGACACTGTGCATGAACCGTCGCTTCCCAGTATCACTCTTATCCTGTCGCAGAATCCGGCCAGATGTTCATCCACCGAATTGTCCACTATCTCATAGATCAGATGGTTAAGTCCTTTTACCCCGGTGCTTCCTATGTACATCCCGGGGCGCTTGCGTACGGCCTCCAGTCCTTCAAGGACATGGATACTGCTTGCGCCATAATCCTGGCTATTACTGTTCGGCATAATTAATCAACTCCTCAGGTATATATTTCTTGAGCATTTCTGCAAGTATATCGAGATCGATGGGCTTTGTCATGTAATCCGTGAAGCCCTCCGACAGATAGGACGACCTTGCCTGAGTGCCGGCGTTGGCCGTCAGGGCGATAAAGGCCGTGTTTTTCCAGACGCCGGTGGGAAGAAGGAAAATCTTTTTCAGTGTCTCTATCCCGTCCATTTCCGGCATCATATGATCCATGAACACTATGTGATACTGCATGTTCTCAACCATCTTCAGGCACTGTTTGCCGCTGACGGCGGCGTCGCAGCGCATCTTGTAGGGCTTCATCAATCCTCTGGCGACCTGCAGGTTCACGGCGTTGTCGTCCACCACCAGCACTCTGGCTCCTTCCGCGGTGAAAGTCCTTTCATCGGGATTCTCCCGCTTCCTGACCTCCTGCAGATGCTGTTCCACCTTACCGAAGGGCGTGGGATCTGCGATCTCCTGGGGCAGTTCCACGGCGAAGGTGCTGCCGACGCCCCAAATGGAATGGACCTGGATATTGCCCTTCATGAGTTCCACCATCTGTCTTGTCAGATGCAGTCCTATGCCGGTACCCTCTATGTATTTTCCGGTATCGATACGGCTGAAGGAACCGA
This sequence comes from Lachnospiraceae bacterium, assembly GCA_016288705.1. Taxonomy (GTDB): domain Bacteria; phylum Bacillota; class Clostridia; order Lachnospirales; family Lachnospiraceae; genus JAEELB01. The sequence continues at coordinate 13,641 of JAEELB010000220.1, forward strand.
AAAGCTTGTGCATGTCTTCTTCCTTTATGCAGGTGCCGGTATCTGTGACGCTGACGCAGAGCACATACACGTTATCGCTTTTTCTGAAGCCGCCCACGTTCAGGGTCACCATGCCTCTGTCGGTGTATTTTA
>JAEELB010000221.1 GCA_016288705.1 Lachnospiraceae bacterium
GAAGGCGCACCCGGATTGGAGCATTGCGTCATGGTCACTGCGGTTCTGCCTCGAGAAAGAGGATGTTATCGCTGTGCTTTCCGGCATGAGCACACTGGAACAGGTCAAAGACAACGCGGCTACCGCTAACGGAGCCGAGGGACTGACCGAGGAAGACCATAAGGTGCTTGCTGAGGCCATGCGTATTTACAGGGAAAGTGCACCGATTAAGCAGAGTGAGATCGATCGGTATAAAGGCCTGATCTATCATGGAGTCCCTGTAAGCGCGATCCTGCAGGCCTACAGCATCTGCCAGATCCAGCCGGATCCCGGCTTTTCCGATGACAATAACTATCTGAAAAATGCCATTGCCGAAGCGGAACATGTGGACTTCCATAACGGGCTGGAGAAGCAGCAGGTGATCACGGAGGATGGACAGGACATTACGGCCATGGTGGAGAAGGCTGTTGCATGGCTCACTGCGAACAGTTTTTGACGGCAGGATGCGGGTCAGACTGCGAACAATTTTTGACGGCAGAATGCGGGTCGGACTGCGAACAGTTTTTGACGGCGGAATACGGAACGCCGCATTTATTTGCCTTGGAGGATCATGAACGAGACCATTGACTACTATGAGAAAAATGCAGAGGGCTTTGCGCACAGCACTGCCGATATAGAATTCTCCGGGATACAGGATGTGTTTCTCGAAGGATTGAATGAAGGCGCGTCCATCCTTGATTTTGGGTGCGGCAGCGGACGGGACACAAAGTATTTCCTGCAAAAAGGATACCGGGTGACGGCTCTGGACGGCTCTGCAAAAATGTGCGGGATAGCCCGGGAGAATACCGGCATTCCCGTGCTGCAGATGGATTTCAACGACTTTGACGAAAGTGATAAGTATGACGGGATATGGGCCTGTTCATCCATCCTTCATCTTCCGGAACGGGAATTGAAAAATGTCATGATCCGAATGGAGAGGGCTCTCCATGCGGGAGGGATCATTTACACCTCTTTTAAGTACGGCGACTTTTCGGGAATGAGGAACGGAAGATTCTTTACGGATTTTACAGAGGATTCGTTCGGGGTTTTTATTTCCGGAGTGGAAAAGCTCGAGACAGAAAAGCTCTGGGTCTCGAAGGATGCGAGACCCGGCAGGCAGGATGAGAAGTGGCTCAATATGATACTGAGGACCGTGCGGAGATAGACTATGGATTTTATTTTTCCCGGATCAGAGGGCCTGAGAATCGAATACTTCGGACACCTGTTTGATAACACCAGCGAGTGTTACAAGATGTTCTGGTTCCAGGTGATCGTGGAGAAGATCCTTGCCGGACGGACCTCTGCGACCTTCGGGGAGATCATCGATGAGATGATCGCGGACGCATGGTATATGGTGGCGGAGTATCACCTCAACCTTGGACCGAGGGACAATCTGGAATTTGCCGTAAACCGGTTAGTGGAGATCTCCGGATTTAAAGCGTCTGAGGATAAGGCAGTACTGCTGGGATATATTCGTGACTGCCGGGATCCGGAGGTCCTCCGGTATAAAAAAATACTGACCGATAATGTCCCGTACCGCCTGCAGGCGCCGTTTCTGGACCTTAAGACAAATGACTGGAACGTGGGAAAGAGGCAGCTGATCGACCGGATTAACGCCTATGGCGGTTTGATCTATAAGTTTGGCCTGCTGGACGGGCTGAACACCGGGATTTATTTTGATGAGGAGTGGAGCAGGTATATCCTCCGGAATCAGGTCATTGTCAAAGGGTGGCTGAAGTATAATCTTGTGGAATATCTTCAGAGAAGAAATCCGAATGTCCCCGGCGTGATCGATAAACTGTGCCCGCCGAAGGAACGGGATCTGGCAGATATACAAAAGTATTGGAAACTGATCATGACTGTTAGCCCCGTGGTGGAGATCTATGGGGGCGGAGAACTGACTGAGGAGGATATTTCCATAGATCATTTCGTCCCCTGGTCATATGTTGCCAATGACGAGATATGGAATCTTCATCCGACCACCAAGAGCATCAATTCTGCCAAGAGCAACTTTCTGCCGAGATGGGATGCATATTTCGGGAAGCTGTCAGGCCTGGAATATATGTCTTATCAGCTGATGTGGGAGCATGACAGGATCCGTAAGGAATTCGAAAAAGTAAAAAAGAAACACCTGAACTCGCCTGTAGTGGAGGGCAGGTTATACGCTCCGGGTCTCGACAGAGAAGAGTTCGGCGGCAGGCTTTCCGAAATAGTTCTCCCTGTATATCAGTCGGCGAGATCGGCCGGATTCCGGGAGTGGGAGTATAGTTTCTGATCAAAGGCCGTGGATCAAAGGCCGTGGATCAAAGGCCGTGGATCAAGGGTCGTGGATCAAGGACTTTTGTTTCGGGTATGATGCTTTGGGAACAGTGATTATTCCGTGTTAACGGCACATTTGTTGAACTCCGGTCGGGGTTCGCCCAAACCACGGAATGATCGGAAGCGGGAAGGACAGGCGCGGTATGACGGAAAACCGGCGTGAGTGGACCAGGACGAAAGATGAGCTTGTATCTGCAGTTAGGCAGCTTGGGTTTCCTGAGGAATTGGGAGAGCAGATAGCAAAAGAGCTCGGAAGTCCTAAGGCAATGAACAGGATGATATCATACCTGTACAATGTGAAGCCGCGGACCGCGGAACTGATCGTGGATGAAATGCTCGCAATATGCAGCGAGATAGCTGCGTGGCGCGATAAGAAAGTAAGTGAGGAGGCCAACGCCCGATATAACGAGCTGCTGGATCGCGGGCTCGGGGCTGAAGAAGACTAAACGCAGTTTTGGGCATGCACCGGAGCTTACGGCTGGTAAGCCGGCCGTCCACCCGATAAAAACGCTGGTTTTGCCAAATATATCGGGTCGAGGCGCCGCTACGGAGTCAAGGTTAGGATAAAACCGAAGAAATCTCTCGTCTTATCCTAACTTTTCGGGTTCGTGGTGACGGCTGTCGAGGCCAAAGTTAGGATAAAACCGCAGAAATCTCTCGTCTTATCCTAACTTTCCGGGTTCGTGGTGACGGCTGTCGTGGCCAAAGTTAGGATAAAACCGAAGAAATCTCTCGTCTTATCCTAACTTTCCGGGTTCGTGAAGACGGCCGTCAAGGCCAAAGTTAGGATAAAACATCCAGATTCTGCTGTTTTATCCTATAATTCCGGGTTTTTCGATGAGACGCTCTTTCCGATGGCGGCGCATAAGAATATCCAAAGAAGAGCGCCTGCCGGAAAGCACAACAGAAGGAGCAGCGTCACCGCAAGCGGCTTCTTGAGCTGCGCTCCAAGCATGGTCCCCGTTACCGTCGCTGCCGCAAATGGTCTCTTTGAGGGATCACGGGTATGCGGCCTGCAAACAAATGCGTCATCCTTTCACCCAGTTCAAAGATCGCATATAAAGGAAGTCCGGCGGGGATGATCCGAAATACTTTTCCTCTCCCGAACGTATTGATGCAGGGACCCTTTACGGACATTCATTCTTTACGGACATTCATTCGGCAATTACCCCCAGGATATAAAGGTGAGGATGCAGTACAGAGTTGTATGACTGTATATATCACAAGTCTTTTGTGTTAAAATGTCAATGAACACGGGGCCGTAACCCTGCTGTTGGAAAAGGCGAAAAGGAGGCTGTTGCCATGCTGAAACCGGATCATATTACCATCAATGTAAAGGACATGCCGAAAAGCGAGGAATTCTATGGGGAGATACTGGGGCTGAAAAGGCTGGACTCCGTGGATATGGGAGATCACACTCTCCATTACTATGAACTGCCCGGAGGTCTCCTCCTGGAACTCATCGAATATGACGACGATCACGGAGAACTCCATCCCCATGTGAAGACCAGAGGCATATTCCGGCATCTGGCTTTCAACTGTGACGACGTGGACGCCCTTTACAGCAAGATGAAGGACAAAGGGGTGGTCATTCTCTCGACTCCCGATGATGTCCCGAAACTCAGCTTCCGGAACATACTGGTGGAGGATCCGAACGGTGTGGAACTTGAATTTGTGACCCGGTACTGAGGTATCGATCCCGCGGAATCCGCGTCGCCGCGACGCAGTTGCAGACGGGCGCGAAATGAGCGACCGTCTCCTCGTAAATCCGCATCCTCTGCTGCCCGCAGTGAAGCGGGACGGGGAGTAGATAATGCTCCTGCTATTGTGCATTCTGTTCTGACAGGGTATGATGATTCTGTTGGATTCGGACAGGTTTTCATTTTTTTGGGACAATATGGACAGAAACGACCCGGTTTACCAAACCTATATCAGGATCCTCGAGAAAGAACTGGTCTGCGCCATGGGGTGCACGGAGCCGATCGCTCTGGCCTATTGTGCGGCAAAGGCCCGGTCCGTCCTCGGTGAACTGCCCGACAGGATCGAGGTCTATGCCAGCGGGAATATTATAAAGAACGTCAAAAGCGTTGTGGTCCCGCATACCGGGGGCAGAAAGGGGATAGCCGCAGCGGCTGCCATCGGAGTCCTGGGCGGTGACGAAAATGCGCTTCTCGAGGTCATCTCGAACGTCACGGATGAAGTAAAGGACAGGCTGGGACCCTACATGGAAGCGACACGGATCCTGATCCATCCTCTGGAATCCGGGTGCGTTCTGGATATGATAGTTGAGGTGTCCCGCGGAGATTCCCGCGCGAAGGTGCGAATCGCAAATGAACACACAAATATCGTATCCATCAGCAAGGATGATGAGATCATCTTTGAAAAAGAATCCGTCGGGGAGGACCCGAAAGAGGAGGATCAGCCCGATTACGACCTGCTGACAGTGAAGGACATCTATGACTTCGCCTGTACCTGCGATATTGATGACGTGCGTGAGATACTGGACCGTCAGATAGAGATAAATACCGCGATCTCGGAGGAAGGGCTAAGGAACGACTACGGGGCCAATATCGGCAAGGTGCTGCTGTCCATTGACCGGAGCGTCCGCACAAGAGCCAAAGCCCGGGCCGCTGCCGGATCCGACGCCCGGATGAACGGATGCGAGATGCCGGTGGTCATCTGTTCCGGAAGCGGTAATCAGGGCATGACCACATCCCTCCCGGTGATCGAATACGCAAAGGAACTCAAGACGGATAAGGACATGCTCTACAGGGCGCTCCTTATTTCCAATCTCATAACCCTGCACGCCAAGAGCGGCATCGGAAGGCTTTCGGCTTACTGCGGTGCGGTCAGCGCCGGGGCGGGCGCGGGAGCAGGCATAGCGTTCCTGCACGGCGGCGATGAAAGCGTTATTTCCCATACCATAGTGAATGCCCTCGCCATCTCCTCGGGGATCGTGTGCGACGGCGCCAAGTCTTCCTGCGCGGCAAAGATAGCCACCGCCGTTGAAACAGGGATATTCGGATATGAAATGTACAGAAACGGCCAGCAGTTCTTCGGCGGGGACGGTCTGGTCGTGAAGGGGGTCGAGAACTCCATTGATAATTTCAGCCGCCTTGGACGGATCGGAATGAAAGAAACGGACAAGGAGATCATACACATGATGTCGTAGTCCCGAATGAAACTGTTGATGAAAGTGATCCATGAAGGAGAATACGTAAAATGAAAATGCTGAAAAGTCTGCCTGTACGCCTGCTGATAGGGATCGTTGCGGGGATAATCCTGGGGCTTATCCTTCCCGAGAAGGCAATGACCGCCGTGGTGACGCTTCGATACATCTTTGGCCAGTTTATCATGTTCTGTGTGCCGCTGATAATAATCGGCTTTATCGCCCCGTCCATTACCAGACTCGGGAATAATGCTTCGCTCATGCTGAAGGTGGCCATCGTGCTGGCATACGTATCAAGCGTTCTGGCAGCCTTCATGTCCATGGCCGCCGGATATGGCATTATCCCGCACATTGTCATAGATAATGCGACCGAAGGGATCCGTGAACTCCCGGAGGTGGCTTTCCAGCTCGATATACCGCAGATCATGCCCGTCATGTCCGCCCTTGTGCTCTCTGTCCTCATCGGTCAGGCGGCCGTGTGGACCAAGGCAGGAACCGTTATTAGCATTCTGGAGGAGTTTCAGCAGATAGTCCTTAAGATAGTGGAATACATGATCATTCCCGTTCTCCCGTTTTACATCGCGGCCACTTTTTGCGGCCTGGCCTGGGAGGGCTCCATTACAAAGCAGTTTCCTATCTTCCTGATAGTCATCGCCATCGTTTTGGTAGGACATATCATATGGCTTGCGGTGCTCTATGGCGTAGCGTCCGTCTATTCCGGAAGTTCCGGCCTTGAGGTCATCAAGCATTACGGGCCCGCCTACCTTACGGCAATAGGCACCATGTCCTCGGCTGCAACCCTCGGCGTTGCGCTGAAATGCGCCCATAAGAGCGAGAACCTGCGTTCCGACATGGTGGATTTCGGGATCCCCCTCTTTGCAAATATTCACCTTTGCGGGTCTGTCCTGACAGAGGTATTCTTTGTCATGACGGTTTCGAAAGTCCTTTACGGACATCTTCCGTCCCTCGGATCCATGATCCTGTTCGTGCTCCTTCTGGGGGTTTTCGCCATAGGCGCGCCGGGCGTCCCCGGCGGCACGGTGATGGCGTCCCTCGGTCTTATTACCAGTATCCTCGGGTTTGACGCGGACGGCACGGCTCTGGTGCTTGCGATCTTCGCCCTTCAGGACAGCTTCGGGACCGCATGCAACGTGACCGGAGACGGCGCTCTCACTCTGATCCTCACAGGCTACGCCAATAAGCACGGTATGTGACCCGCCTGAAGCCTTGTGTTCAAATGTATCCCGATTGGGATGAGTGGGATGATGAAGATGACAAAGATAAGTAACTCATAATTCCCATATTCCTGTAATATATGGTTTGGTATTTTGGGAATAGTCTATCGTTTTTTAAAAAGGGACAGCACGGGTTTTGCATTTACCGGAATGATGGCTCCGGCCTAAACGGAAGGGTGGCTCTCAAACTCCGGACAGGTGGCTCAAACAGCCCCGGAGTATTCACGAAGGTACAGGAGTTGCTGCTGAAACGGATCCGAGCGCTGATGTAGGCTCACATTCTTCCTATTGAATTGCTGATATTCTTTCGATTTAAGTTTTTAACGTGTGTGAAAATGATGAAATACCAAAAACGCACACGTTAAATAATCAAAAGTTTTTACCTTTTCTCATGAAGTCCACAAGATTAATGTGTTCTATACCATTGCGCTTCTGAAGGAGCGAATCGGCAGTGGCAACATATTTCCTATCCTTATCTTTTTCCTTCTTCTTCTCCCTTAGAAAGAAAACGAAAAGAAATCCTATCCTTTATCATTCGGTTCCTATTATGGGAATTTGGGAATGTTTGTTATGAGAAAGGTGCAAATTCATGAAGTTATGCCGTTATGAACAGGAAACGATAATATATTTTAATGCTGAGGATAAGAATGCGACCTTATATACCCGAGATCCTTCCGTTATGAGGAAAGTTGATTTATTAGTTAACGATCACCCGGATACATTCAGGTGCATTGAGGAAACAGATATCGACAAAACCTATGAGATGCCAAAATCAGCCATTACTTATAGTAAGCCGAGGAATATTACTGAAACACAGAGGCATGCCGCTCGAGAAAGGATGAGACGGCTTAATGGATCGTGAAAGGAGCGATGATTATGGGAAATGTATATGGATATGTGAGAGTAAGCAGTAAGGACCAAAATGAAGACAGGCAGGTTATCACCATGAGGGAGATGCAGATACCAGAACAGAATATTTTTATTGATAAACAGTCCGGTAAGGATTTTAACCGACCGCAGTATAAGTGTTGATGATTCCATAAGCTGTCGCCCGTTTGATCTGTCACTGTGTCGCTGAGCCGACCTGTTTCCTGTCACCGGGGCTTCAGCCCCGGTGCAGATAGATTGTGAAGTCAAGTAGCAGTAAGCATCTCGTGGTCGAGCACA
>JAEELB010000222.1 GCA_016288705.1 Lachnospiraceae bacterium
CAAACCATGTGACTGACGAAAGACGGACTGAGCTCGTAGCCGCTTATGAGAATAAACTGAATGCTCTCGGGTATTATAAAGACAGCGAAAACGAATCAAACAGAAATATCTTTGATTACCGCATGACCAACTATGAAAACTTCGTGGATTACAAGGGTGAGAGCAGCGATCTCTGCGTATATTCCTTCAGCCATAAAAAACTTGATGAGTTTGAGAATATGAACGGCAGCAGATCAGGATATAAGCCGGATGAAAAAACTCCGGTCATCGACAAGCTGACGGGCATTCCGCCAGTGGGCGAAAACAAAGACCTGTATCTGGCGTATACCGTGTGGAATGAAGATCTGGCCAATACAGACAGGGACAAGGACGGGCAGCATGATTCCGCCCTCTATCTGACCAGCTTTAAGATCAAGGAAAGCGGCGGTGTGCACAGCCCCTACGGACAGTGGAAGGTGGTCTCGGACAATCTCAAAGGAAAAGACGGGGAAGGCGAGCACGCCATGATAGATACCCTTGATTTCTTCCAGAAGAAAATCGTAAAGGACATCCACGACGTGCTGGACGACAATGTGCTGATCGCAGGACAGGGAGAAAAACTCTACACCATGCCATATGCCGCCCTGGAGACCTGCCTTGAGGACAAGGGTGATATGGGTGAAGATCCCCTGACGAGAACCTCCTTCTACGGGGGAGAGAGCAGTAACGGAAGCAGGTCAAGCTTTGTCTTTGGCGAGGATGCGGACGGAAACCTGATCACGGTCTACGTGAGCAGCGTCCCGGACACCACAAACACAGGTCTCTTCCTGAGCACCTACGATGCAAAGAATAAAGAGTGGGGCAAGGGCGTGATGCTGGCAATGCGGCATATGGACGTGTACGAGGACGCCGCGAAATACGGATGGTCTCGTGAGGACACCGAAAAGGCTTACCTCGGAAAGCTTACGGATTACAGCCGCGGCGGCATGGACCAGCTCCAGTTCTACGATCCCCAGATCGCTCTGGGAGTTAAGCAGGCTGATGACGGCAGTTCCGAAAGCGAGACAGGAAAACAATCCGGATTCGACAGGCAGGGCACTTCCCTTGTCATACTGACACAGGGGATGATGCGTTACCTGGCCACCAAAAAAGATCCTGAAGGAAAAGATGTGGTGATGGTAGGCGAGCCTCCCGAAGGGGCGAAGTATACCGAAGGCATGGGGATCTACGCCATCTGTTACGGCGTGGGACATCACAGCATCGGACTGGGAAATCTGACCTTTACAAGCGAGGACTTTTCCGCGGGATCACAGCTCAGCGCCGGCGTCTCCTTCATCAATACCGGTGATGTGAGCATAAGGGGATCCGAGGACAACCCCGTGACCGTCACGCTGAATGTCTCGGGTGACGGGTTTACCTCCAGAAAACTGGCCGAATGGAAGGTCAGTGAGAACATCAGATCAGGACAGGAGGTCCAATTATTCGGCACTCTGACCCTGCCGCTGACCCTGCCAAAGGGATCCGAGTTCTCCGTGACCGTGAGTGAGGATGCGACCTATGCGGAGGATCCTTTCTCCGCAACGGTGAAGGGCGTCTACACCATAGAACAGAAGACCGAGCTTGGATTTGAAAACTATAATATCAGTCTCAAGCGCATGGATAACGGAAAGCTCTCCCTGGATGAAAACGGCAATGCGATCCTGGACGTGGATCTGTTTGTGGGAAACCGTGGGACGAAGGATTCGGAAAACGTATACATACAGTTCTCCTACGGAGTCTACGATCCCGAGTTGGCGACCCGGGTGAAGGATAAAAAGGGAAAAGATTCCGACTGGAGCGATACGATCTACAGCGCTCTGGATATCACCGGCCACAAACTCGAGGTTGGCGAGGAAGAGGAACTCCCGCTGCTGCCCCCGGCCGGAAACGCCAACGAGGACGCGGCGGAGGGTATCCTTAACCTGGGGCAGATCCGGGCAGGCTACGGGCGTCATGTAAGAGGCACCATCAAGGTTAAGGCGGATGAATTCCTCTATTTCGGGGATGACTGCATAAACGATCCTGCCGGCTCCATGAAGCTGGCTGTGGAGATCTACGGCAGCGATGATGTGACCCTGAAGGACGACTTCAACATCCGTCATGCGGAGCGGGACGAGTATAACAAGATAAATAACACGTGCGACATCGTGATCGAGCACACCACGTCCTTCGTAGTTCCGAAGAAACTGGAGATCCCCGCAGGAATGAGGTTCAGACTTCCTGTAAGCTATTCAACTACTCTCGGAGATCAAATGCCGGACATCAATGTTGTGGAGCTTACGGACAGCGAGATCGGAAAAGAAGCCCTCTCCGGCGCCGGCAACGGTCTTTCAGCCACCGGCGCGGAGAACGATAACATGGATAAATCCGCGGACGTGGTGAGCTATGAGAACAGCTCCTTCAAGAAGGGTTATGGAAACGGCACGGTGATCCTTCGCGGAGGAAAGGAAGGAAACAGCTACATCCGCATCCAGGATATGACCACAAACTCCTATCAGGATATTGCAGTTAAATTCACCGCTCCCGCAGACGGACTGGACATCGGAACCGGTTCGGGACTGTTCACGTTCCTGGATGAAAACGGAAAGGCCGCAAAATCTGGAGGAAATAGCTGGGAATTCCAGGAGGATGTGGAACACTGGGGCAAAAAAGATGAAAAACCGTTTTTGGGAACGCTTGCCAGCGGAAAGCCGGGCACGAGCTTCAGTTTCCTGACCGAGGCTGAGACCATAAAACTGTACTTCGACGGATGGGTTACCGTTTCAAGCGACTTTGACGGGTTCAGAAGTGTCAGCCGGACGAGTGAAGGCGAACCGAAGGAGATCTATTTCGGCGCGAATCCTTCAAACAAGGCGCACACCGTCACGGTGACGGTGACGGGTGTCAGCAGCCGCGGTCTGTATGCCGATTTCGACAGGCTGGATGTGTTTTACAGCGGGGACAAGGTGGACTTGACTGAATGGCAGAACGACAATCCCGTGTCACTTGTCTGGGGCTCCACTTTCCCTGCTCCAGGGAGCCTGAGTGAGGGACAGGTCTTTGATGCTACCGCATTTGTGATCGACAATGAAAAGGCCGATCCCGACGACCCTTTCAGTGGACTTCATTTTAATTGGATAAAATGGATAATCGGAGATAACGTTACACAGCTTTCCTTTGAGAGGCAGCTGTTCAGGACTTACAAATGGAATGTACGTTTTACGAAAAACGGAAAAGCAGAGTTCGTTTTTATCGGAGCGTACGGAAAAGAGGTCAGATCGGTTTTGAACGTGGACTGGTGGGAGACGGACGGCAGTAGTGATTACCCTGAGAAAAGCCCGGCTCTTCCCTATTATGAGAAGAAGTATCCGGGAGTGATAGACGTGGCTGCGCCCG
>JAEELB010000223.1 GCA_016288705.1 Lachnospiraceae bacterium
GATGTAGCGATCATAGCGCCTGTCAGGAGAAGAACCAGAGCTCTTTTAGATTTCTCTAAAAATGATTTCATAAACTTTTATCTCCTTCTTTGATAGTAATTAGTAGCTTATTTGTTATAAGTTACTAAGTGACTTATGGAAGAAAAGGGGCTTGATCATGATGGTAGCTGAAAGCGCTCCGGAGAAAACCCGCCGGGCGGTTGACAGCACGCATTTAAAGTAATACTATTTAAGTGTGGCAGGATTTAAACATATAGTTGCTTATATTCTGCCAAAACATCAATTAAAAACACTATTTTGGCAGAATATAAAGATTTGATCGAATGAAGATTGTAGGGCGAGAAAGAGAAACAGACATATTGAAGACCTGTTTGGAATCTGACAGACCGGAATTTGTCGTAGTATTGGGCAGAAGAAGGGTGGGGAAAACCTATCTGATCAAAGAATTTTTCAATGGACAGTTTGCATTCTACGCCACGGGAATATCAGATGAGAAGACAGCAGGTCAGCTGAAGGCATTCCATACCTGCCTGCGCGAATACGGATGCAGCGATACGAGCAGACCTAAGGACTGGTTCGAAGCCTTCACAAGACTAAAACAGCTTCTTACCGGAGAGAATGTGTATCGTGACCCTGTGAGCAACAAACGCGTGGTTTTTCTGGATGAACTACCGTGGATGGATACTAAACGTTCGGATTTCAGAAGCGCACTGGATTTTTTCTGGAACAGCTGGGGATCAACCCAGGAAGACCTGTTGCTCATTGCGTGCGGTTCGGCAACCTCATGGATCATTAATCACCTGCTTAAAGACAGGGGCGGATTCCACAACCGGATTACCAGGCGTATCAGAATGATGCCTTTTACTCTCAGCGAATGTGAAATGCTTCTTGAGAATAATGGAATCGTTATGACCAGGCAGCAGATCATAGAGAGTTATATGGTTTTTGGGGGAATACCATATTATCTGAATCTTCTGGATGTACGGCTGAGTCTGGCTCAGAACATAGAACAGTTATGTTTTAAACCATACGGAGATCTTCATGACGAATATACAGAACTTTTTTATTCGTTGTTCAAGAATCCGGCCAAACACCTTGAGGTGATCAGAACATTGTGCAGGTCCAAGAAAGCCGGTCTGACAAGAACCGAGATCATACAGGAATCTTCACTTGTAAGCGGAGCTGCGTTAACACAGGCGCTTGAAGAACTTGAACAATGCGGCTTTATCAGAAGCTATACGAATTATACGATGAATTCCAACGGATTGCTTTATCAGATCATAGATCCATTTGTCCTGTTCAGTATAAAATATATACAGGATCAAAAGATGGGATCCTGGAATGAGTATATACATTCCCCCGGATACTATTCATGGAGAGGCAATGCCTTTGAGATCGTATGTCTTAACCATATCCCTCAGATCAAGGCAGCGTTGGGCATATCGGGGGTTGAAACATCGGAGTATGCCTGGAACAGCAAGCACTCTGATCCCGGTGCGCAGATTGACCTTCTGATTGACAGAAGTGACGGGATCATCAATCTATGCGAAATGAAATACACAGATGACATTTATGAAGCTGACAGATCAGAACACGGGAAAATCCTCAACAGACTTACGGTATTTCAAAAGGAAACTGCTCCAAAGAAGGCAATACATATTACGCTGGTTTCCTCCACCGGACTGAAGAAAAATTCCTATTCATCGGTATTTCAAAGCATCGTTACCGGAGATGATCTGTTCAGGTAACCGAATAAACGGGCAGATGCCCGTGATGTGAATTATTGTGTAGTGAGAAGAGGCGTTTGCCTCTTCTTTTTTCGCGGGACACCGACAGGAACGACGTAGGCAGGTCCGATGTAGGCAGGCCGGTCGGTGCTCCGCGGCGGGCAGGGATGATCGCATCTTCCTGCTCGATTCTCACGTTGAAAGGAGGCACATTATGATCACAAAAAAAACGACGACAGGTTACAAGGGATTCAGTTTCAACAGGAAACCAAAGAAGAACGGAGTTACCCTGTCCATGGCGTGGGAACTCTGGGAGAACAAGGCTATCGCGCAGAACCTAAGTCCTGTGACGATACTCAACAACAAGGATCAGTTCAGGATGATCACAAAATCCATTCCGGCGGACACTCTCATCGGTGACATCACTGAAGACGACTACTACGAATTCGCTGTCCATTCACGCAGTCTCGGATACAGCGAGGAAACGATCATGCTCATCAACGGCACGCTCCGCAAACTCATCAACCTTTGCTACAAGCGGCAGTTGATCCCGGACAACATACTCAACCACTGCGATAACATCCGCACTGCGAAGAAGGAAGACTACCGCGTCATCAGCAGCGAAGAATACGCCATGATAGATGCTTATCTGGAGGAAAAATCTTCGCGCCGCGCTGGCAACAACGACTACTACAGATTCCTGTTCGCGCTGCTCTACTACACCGGAATAAGGATCGGTGAGGCCATGGCCCTGACCTACGATGACTTCAAGCCCTTCACCTACGAATCCGGGGGCGTGACAAAGAGCGGCCTTCGGGTGTCCATAACCAAGTCATATGTGCCGAAGCTCGGGATCGTGAAGGTTCCGAAGAATTTCAAGTTCAGACAGATTCCGGTGGTCACGCATCCGGCGGGATTGCTTGAGAAGTATAGAGAGGAGCATGAGGGGATTTCCGGGAGGACCGGGTGCGGCTATCCATAC
>JAEELB010000224.1 GCA_016288705.1 Lachnospiraceae bacterium
CCTCCGCTCCGAGCCTGATAGCGTCGGAAGCGTTGTCGGGAGTGTCGGCGTTCGTCCTGATCCTGAGCTTTCTGAACTCGTCGGCCCACTTCATGATCCTCTCGAAATTGCCGGTGATGGAGGCGTCCACGGTAGCCACGTCTCCCAGATATATCTTTCCCGTAGAGCCGTCCAGGGAAATATAATCGCCTTCATGGACATCCACTCCTCCGAGGGTGAATTTCCTCCCGCCCTCGTCAAAGAGCATGTCTCCGCAGCCCGATACGCAGCAGGTGCCCATTCCGCGGGCGACCACGGCCGCATGGCTGGTCATTCCGCCTCTCATTGTGAGTATTCCCTCTGCGGCGTGCATACCCTCGATGTCCTCGGGGCTGGTCTCCTGTCTGACAAGTATCACCCTGTCGCCCCTGCTGTGCGCTGCCTGGGCTTCGTCTGCGGTGAAATACACTTTTCCTGCTGCCGCTCCCGGTGAAGCGGGAAGTCCCTGTCCTATGACCGGGGTGTGGAGCAGCGAATTCTGATCGAAATTGGGGTGCAGGAGCTGGTCAAGGGACTGGGGCTCTATGCGGCATACCGCCTCCTCGGGGGTGATCATCTTTTCATCCACCAGGTCGCATGCGATCTGAAGGGCGGAGAAGGCCGTCCTCTTCCCGTTCCTGGTCTGGAGCATGTAGAGTTTTCCGCTTTCTATGGTGAACTCCATGTCCTGCATATCCCTGTAATGGGTTTCAAGCTTGTTCTTCACATCCGTGAGAGCCTTGAAGGCTTCCGGCATCGATTCCTCAAGAGAAGGATAATCCCTCTTTCTCTCGGCCTCGCCGATGCCCCTGGCCTTGGCCCATTCTTCGGAACCCTGTTTGCTTATCTGCTGAGGGGTCCTTATGCCGGCCACAACGTCCTCGCCCTGGGCGTTGATCAGATATTCGCCGTAGAAGTATTCGTGAGCTCCCGTGGAGGGATCTCTGGAGAAGCAGACGCCGGTGCCGCAGTCATTGCCCATGTTTCCGAAAACCATGGACTGAACGTTGACGGCAGTGCCCCATTCGTAAGGAATGTCGTACATCCTTCTGTATGTATTGGCCCTGGGGTTGTCCCATGAGCGGAAGACCGCCTTTATGGCTTCGACCAACTGCACCTTCGGATCCTGCGGGAAGCCCTCGCCCATCTTATCCTTATACACCTTCTTGAACTGGGCGATGATATCCTGGAGATCCTCGGCGGTAAGCTCGGTGTCAAACTTGTAGCCCTTTTTCTTTTTCTTTCCCTCGATGATGGAATCGAAATAGGTCTTGTCAAGCCCCATGACCACATCGGAGAACATCTGGATGAACCTGCGGTAGCTGTCGTAGGCAAAGCGGGGATTTTCGGTCTTCTTTGCAAATCCCACAACGCTCTCATCATTCAGTCCCAGATTGAGGATGGTATCCATCATGCCGGGCATGGAAGCTCTCGCGCCGCTTCGGACGGACACAAGAAGGGGATCGTTAAGGTCTCCGAACTTCTTTCCCCTCACTCCCTCAAGCCACTTCAGGGCCTCGAATATCTGATCCTCGGTCTCCTTGTTGATGGTCTTGCCTTCATTGTAATAATCCGTGCAGGCTTCGGTGGAGATAGTGAAGCCGTCGGGCACCGGGATCCCGAGATTGGTCATCTCCGCAAGGTTAGCGCCCTTTCCTCCAAGCAGTTCCCTCATGTTTGCATTGCCTTCGCTGAACTTGTAAACTCTCTTAGCCATAGATCATATGTCTCCTCTCTGGTAGATAACGCCGATTATAAGCGGCACATTATTGCAGGATCACTGCCTCCTTACGGAAGCGTCCTCTCATCAGGGTATGATATCGCTCTTATCCGAAGCATCGGATGTCTCATCGAAGAGATCCTCTTCGTCATCTTCTTCGATGTCCGGCTCCTCTTCTCTGATCCTGATCGCCTCCTTCAGCTTCTCAAGATCCGTATCGGAAAGGCTGTTCACAATGTTGTCTATGCTCTTTTTGACTTTTTCTTCCTTTCTCTGGCGTTTGGCCTCCTCGCTGCTCTCGCGGCTCTGATCCACCACCACCTCGCCCTTCTCCACAAGGGTTTTCAGGAATTGTTCGGATTTTTCGGCAGTAAGCGCCATTGCCCCCACGCCTGCAAGAAACATTTTCCTGATACCGTCAGAAAGTCCCGAAACATCATTATCTCTGCCCATAACACTCCTTCCCGCCGTTTTCAGCGGCACATCCGTACTTTACCCCTTCCGTTGATCTATTGTCGGAACATCAAAAGTTCTGTGTTGCCTGCATCCAAATATTATAACTCATAAAGGAAAAAGGAACAAGAAGATCATCCCGAAGCCGGGCAGGGGGAGAAAGCCCCGCCCGTTGGGGAGATGCGGCGTCCGGACCGCGCCTCCCCTTGACAATCATTATCAATTACATTAATATATCTCTCGTCCGCAGAGGACTTGTATGTGTAGCTCAGCTGGATAGAGCGTCTGGCTACGGACCAGAAGGTCGCGAGTTCGAATCTTGTCACATACAGACAGTTTAATATCCTTATTTCCGGCCTGTCCCGCAGAAAGCTCCGTCAGTTGAAGCTTTTGATCCAGGTGATCAAAGAGTCGTGGTACGTGTTATTGTATACATCTCTCCTCATCTGGTCAGTGACAGGTCCTTTCTTTTCCATAATGGCGATAACGGCTTCCTGCAGGCCGGAGATCACGCCCTCTTCAAAGCTTCGTCCGGTATCCGCATTTTCACCGGGTTTCCCCTCCGATGGCTTATTATCGGGTACATCCGGGGCTTCGGAGGTCACGCCGGTCTCTTCGACGGATGCTTCCGCTTCACCGCCGGAGACCGTACCGGCCCCTTCGCCGGATGCTCCCGCTGTGTCATCGGAGACCGTCCCTGTCTCTTCTCTCGGTGTTTCCTCCGCGCCACCGGAAGAGGGGATCTGCTCCGATACGGGGCCAGAAGGCTCTGCTGCTCCGTCTCCTTCCGCAGGTATCCATATCTCCCCGGAGTTTCCGTCTATCCTGACCCGGATCACTCCGTCCGACGCCTTGACGATCCTCCCGCTCAGGCCGCCCCTGTAGACGGCACAGCTTCCCGCGGGCAGAGTCATGTCGTACCCGTTGTCGTCGTTATTCACGGTCACTATCACGCTTCTCCCCTCGTGTTCCCTCGAAAAGGCGTACTGTCTGTTGGTGAGGAGAAGTTCCTTATAGCCGCCGTAGGAAAGTTCTTTAGTCTCCCTCCTGATCTTTCCCAGAGCTGCGATGAGCTTTGTGGCGGGATTGGTCTTCAACGCGTCCGCGTGATCGGAAAGGGATATCTTCGGTCTCAGGGAAGCATCCGAGTATTTCTCTTTCTTTCCGTCGATGGCGAACTCGGATCCGTAATAGATCGAAGGGATGCCCGGCATCGTGTACAGCAGGATATGCACCGGGGTGAAGTGGGCCTTATTTATAAGCTTGGTATGTATCCTTTCCACGTCATGGTTGTCCACGAAATTGTACAGCCTGAAGCCGCTCCCGGAGCTGCTCCCCATGCCCTCGAGCCTCCTCTGGGTATGGGCTATCTCAAAGTAATTGTGATCGTTATGTCCGGAATAAAAGGCCTTGTGCATCACATAATTCGTCACGGAGTGCAGGGTCCCTTCATTTACCCATCTGGAGTAGTCTCCGTGGATCACTTCGCCCATGAGCCAGAACTCATCCTTCACCTCCCCGGCCACATGGCGCAGCATCTTCATGAAATCAAAGTCAAGCACATCGGCGGCATCCAGGCGGAGGCCGTCAATATCGAACTCCCTGACCCAGAACCTGATGGTTTCCGCGATATAATCCTTCACCTCGGGATTTCTCTGGTTCAGTTTTGCCAGAAGATTGAAGCCGCCCCAGTTGTCGTAGGAAAACCCGTCGTTGTATTCGTTATTTCCGTAGAAATTCACGTTGCAGTACCAGTCTCTGTACCGCGACCCCTCCCGGTTCTCCCTCAGGTCCTTAAAGGCGAAGAACTCCCTGCCGGTATGGTTGAACACCCCGTCCAGTATCACCCTTATCCCCTGATCGTGGCATTTTTTCACGAAAGCCTTCAGATCGTCATTGTCGCCGAGCCTGGAGTCCAGCTTCCGGTAGTCCGTGGTCTCATAGCCGTGTCCCACGGATTCAAACAAAGGGCCGATATACAGAGCGTTGCAGCCAAGCTCCCGGATATGGCCGATCCAGGGATCCAGCTCCCTCAGCCTGTGGGTCACCCCGCTGTGATCGTTCTCCATCGGCGCTCCCAAAAGCCCCAGAGGATAAATGTGATAAAAGACCGCCTCGTCATACCATGCCATATTATTTACCTCTCTTCCGTTGATATCGTGTAATGATAACACATTCCGCGTAAATATTGAATCCGCAGATCCAGCCTCAGGAGCCGGCGCTTCCGGGATCTGCCGGCCTTTTCCCGCCGGAAACCCTCCGGGATATGGCGCAGGATATAAGGATCAATAAGGACACGAAACCGGCCAGCGCGTAAAAGCCCATGTAAGGCGTTTTGTAGCTGAAGGATACGTTGTGTTCACCGGGATCCACAGGGACCGCCATGTAACTGTAATCCGCCTGAAGTACCGGCGCGGGCCTCCCGTCGACGGTGCAGCTCCAGCCTTTGCTGTACGGGAGAGAGATGAACAGAAAGCCTCCATCCCCGGTGCTCACATTTTCCGAGAATCCGTTGCCCTCCCAATGATATCCGGACACAACGCCGTCCCTGATCCGGTCTTCCGCAAAGGTCCGTAGGGCTTTATTATCATTTCTGTAAAGCTTTATTCCGGAGAACCTGACCTCCTCCTTTTCCCCGAAGGGGAAGGATATTTCAAGGCTCCCCCTTTCGGGTTCATAGAAAAGCTTTACCATGGCCATCCTGTCTCCGGGCCTCGCCGCGTCGGCGTATATGGTCTTGTCTCCTACGATCACCCTCTGATCGTCTCCCCTGAGGTTTTCGATCACGGCGTAATACTCCGTGCCGAAGGGAAGAGGCCCCTTCTCATCCTTAAACCTGAGGGTGAGTACCGATCCCCCGGATAAAGCGAAGTCCTCTCCTTCCTTTCGGACAGGTCCCTCAAGCTCATGATCGACCTCCCTTGTCATTTCCGTGTATTCCGTAAGACCAGGCTTTTCTGCCGGCATGAAGATCCGGTTTTTGTCCGGGGCCGGTACGCCTTCGGGAAGAAATCGGTCCGAGATCACCGCTTTCCCCGTCATAACGTTCATCCTTGTCACGGGGGACAGTTCCTCAAGATCCCCTTCCGCCACGCTCTCCCGGAACATGATCCCGAGAGGCATGAACTGCGGGTTATCGTAAAGCAGGGGCTCCTCCCCCACATAATCCTCGTATTTGCTGACCGAGAGCAGGGCTTCAAGGGCGTCTCTGGATTCGAGTCCCATAAAGCCCTGACTCCCCAGACCTCCTCCGGAAGAGGTGAGGCACAGGGCGGGGTCAAGCCTTGACGCCGCGGGCTCGCATATGCTCATATCCTCGGAAGAGGCCGGAACCCCGAAAAACATTCCGCCGTTGGACATGGGGTCCGAAATGTCGTACCGGAAGAAACAGTCCTCCCCGAATTCCCTTCCCTCTTCGGAAAGAGCCCTGCTGAAGGCCGAGATCTGCAGATCTTCCCTTATGTTCTCCAGCTTTCTGAAAGATCTGTAGACTTCCTTTCCGCCGAGAGATGCGGGAGCGTATTCCACACCCCTTAGGAGCATCAGATTCAAAACCGCAAATACGCAGAGGCAGGTTATTATTTTTTCGACCGGGAAGATGAGCCCCCGGCTCGCCGTCATATCAGAAGAAGTTCCGGTTTTCCGGATCCTTCCCGCCGCCGAAGCCAGATCCCGGGCCATCATGGGGATCAGGTACGCAGTCAGAGCGCTCAGGAGGAAATAAAGCATGTAATGCCACCTTATGGTATTGTACAGAAAGCCGTTTGCGGCCACCCCGAACAGAGGAAAGAAGGAGCACAGAAAGGCAAGGATATAATAAATCAGCGCTCTGTAAAGCCGGGCTTTTTTCACCCGCGCAAGGCAGTAGACAAATGAAAGCCCGACGATAAGAGGGATGGCCATTCCCAGGAGTGAATAGCAGTCTTTTCGCGGAAGGAACATGGAAGTGAAATACCTTACGGCGTTCTTTGCGGAAGGGAGGTAAAAGAGCCTGTCAAAGGCGCTTGTCTCCCCGCTCCTCACGGAGCTCAGGGTCATGACCGTTGCGGGAAAGAGGAAAACGGAAGCTGCCCCCATCCCCGTCAGGAAGCTTCCCGCTGTCCACAGAAAGCTCCCTCCCGCATCCCTGAGAACGAGCCTCCTCTCCGCAAGGGAGGATCCCTCCTCCACCACGAAAAAGATCAGGCATCCCAGGATGTTCACGTACAGGAAATAATAACCGCACATAGCCTGGAAGCAGACCGCCAGGGCCGTCACGACAAACCACTTTCTCCGATCCCCGTCCTTTTCCATGAGCTTCGACATTCCGGCGGCGGTAAGGGGGAACCAGACCGTGGGGGTCTGGAAGGACATGTAAGTCATCTGCATCCCCAGCGCGTACCCGCTCAGGGAATACATCAATGCCCCCGCCACGGTTTCCTTTAAGCCGTATCTCCTGACACGGGCGAACAGGATGAATCCCAGCCCCGAGCACCACATTCTGAGAACGGTAATGAGAGCGTAGCCTATCCACATCCGCCGCGGACTGAAAAAAGCGGAGATCAGCAAAAACACGTCTCCGAACCCCACCCAGGAGAGAGCTGCGAACACATCCTCGCCAAAGCCCGCCAGAGGGGAATACATTATGATCCTCCCCTTCAGAAGCTCGGGGATAAATCGGCGGATGTAACCGGAAATAAACACCAGAGCGGGATAGGTCTCATGATAACCGTCGTCGCTGCTTATCAGAGTCTTCCCCCCGAGGAGAAATGTAAATACGAAAAACAACAGAAAAACCGCAGGGAGAAACACCGCCGTGTA
Organism: Lachnospiraceae bacterium; assembly: GCA_016288705.1. Lineage (GTDB taxonomy): Bacteria > Bacillota > Clostridia > Lachnospirales > Lachnospiraceae > JAEELB01. The sequence continues at coordinate 6,992 of JAEELB010000224.1, forward strand.
TATCACGGCAGCCCTGCGGGTCTCACCCGAAGAATCCAAATACTTCATTGAAAAACGCCCCGACGGTTTCTTCGCTGCTGTTAAAGATCTCATGCTTTGCATCGGGGAAATCCACCACCCGGGCGCCGCTGCAGCCCTTCAAAAAGGTATCTATCCCCTTCACGTCCACGATATCATCAAGCCCGGCCCTGAGGATGAGCACGGGGATATCTATCTTTGCCGCGTTGCTCTTCCGGGTGCACTCAGAAAGGGCCTTCACCGCCGCCCTGGCCCAGGTATAAGTACCCGCCGTGGTATGGAAATGCTCATCCGACAGCCTGAGACCCACGTCAAATCCATAACGCTCCTTCGAGGTACAGGGAGAGTGTTCGAAATCAAACTTCTGATCCGCAAATCCCGCCTGCCCCGGCAGCAGCCTGTCATTCCACCCGAGTACCAGCGACACCACAAACAGGACCCTGGGTATGATCTCCCACCTGGGAGAAAAGAGCATCCGGAAAAACGGGGAACAGAAGATGGCTCTCTCGTAATAACCGGGATATCGTTCAAGAAACAGGGAACCTATGGTGCACCCCATGGAGTGGCAGAAGAGCATCTTTTTTAAGCCGGGACAGGTTTTGTCTACCACGTTGTCCGTAAAGAACTTCAGATCCTCCACATAGGTGTCAAAGGAATCGATATCCACTCTGTCATTTTCCGGAATGAGCCGGCAGGAATAGCCGTGTCCCCTGTGTTCTATCACGAAAACGCTGAAATTACTCTCCCACAGATCGTAGATAAGTTCAAGATATTTGTCCGCGTATTCGGTGAAACCGTGAGACACCACTATCACCCCCGCAGGATCGTCCCTCAATGCGCGGACGTACCCGAGGGTCTTCCCGTCAAAGGAAGCAAATGAAGACCTGACAGCCTTCTCCCTGAACCAGATCTTTCCTTCCCCTTCAACAAATTCCCTGAAGCCTTTTTCGTCAAACGGCGCCGGCATCCGTAACCGCCTCTCTCCAGATCACCTTCACCTCATCTCCTCTTCTGTCCGAAGCCTGTTTTACAAGGTCATATATCCTCTGATCGCCCATCAGGGTCCTCCATGCCTTCAGAGTGGCCTTGAGAAACGCAGTGCTGAGCTCCGCCTCGGATGCTATCATGGGACAGATATAAGGAACATCAGCGTCACTGTATATCAACACCAGTTCGCCCCCGGAGGTCAGATGGGGTGCGGCCGGAAAGGTTCTGCACTGAATGGGCCTCTTCTCCCTTTCACAGAGAAAGGTTCCGTGGCATCTGATAAAGTACACGTCCCCTGTCCAGGAAGAGGGAAAATCGTAATCTTCGGCAGCATCCACCATCCAGTCGAAACACGGATCATCCCTGTCATGAACAGCTTCCTCACCGGGAAGGAGATACATTCCCAGATCCTCATGGCGTTCCGTGTCACAGCAGGAAGCTCCGCAGATCATGCCGCAGTCAAAGAGAACGGGAGACACCTTATCCAGATCTTCATATATCTGTCTGTACTGTTCCTCCGAGATGTTCAAATCCTGCCCTTCCGTCGATCCTCCCCGGTCCCGTCAGCGTTCCGATTTATCGTAAATGACCCCCAAAGCCCGCGGCGCGTGATTGGTCTTGCTGAAGAACACCAAAAGCAGCAGCGTCATGGCATAGGGAAGGATCATTATGAGATCCGACCAGGCAGAGGGAAGCTGCGCCCATTGTACGGCCTGATACCCCAGAGATCTTGAAAACCCGAAGATCAGACAGGCTGCCAGAGTCGGCATGAAGTTCCAGTTACCGAAAATAAGGGCGGCGATGGCGAGATAGCCGTACCCCACATAATAATCAGATGAAAACTGTGCCGAGATGGAGTAGGCAAAGCAGATACCGCCTATCCCGCACAGGGCGCCGCTGAGTACGCAGGCCTTGAACCTCACCACAGACACGTTCACTCCGGCCGCATCCAGAGCGTGGGGATTGTCGCCGCTGGCTCTCAGATGAAGCCCGAACCCGGTCCTGTAAAGCAGATACCAGACGACCACCGATACCAGGATAATGAAGACCTCAAAGGGATATACATTCCTGAAAAAGGCGCCGATCACGGGTATCGAGGATATTCCCGGAACGGTGAACCGGGTGGAGACCTCCAGGTCGATCTGGTCGGAAGGCCTTCCAAAGACGGTACTGTTGATGGTCTTCACGAGAAAGATGGTGAGGGCCTGGCTGAGAAGATTGATGACCACGCCGGATACCACCTGATTGGCTTTAAATCTGATGCACATGAGAGCATGCACCATGGCCAGGAGCATTCCTCCCACCATGGAAAAGAGCAGGGCCGCAACATGCGCCTGCGCATAGCCCAAGCCCAGCTGCTTCACCGCTATGTAGGCCGCCAGGGCTCCCGCGAAGGCTCCCATGCCGGACAAACCTTCCACCGCAAGATTCGTTATCCCGCTCCTCTCGCAGCATATGCCCCCTATGGCCATTATGAACAGGGGGAGCGTAAATGACATTCCGTCGATTATTATCTTATCCATCAGCTTTCCTCCTACTCCTGAAGCTTTCCCTGAGCGACAGATAATAAGCGCTGCAGGCTGAAGAAAGGAGGATCAGCGCGGTGATTATGGACGCGATCTCCGTATCCAGCCCGGAGCGGGAACTCATGTATGCGGATCCCTTTCCTATGATCTCTATAAAGAAGGACGAAAACAATATGCCAAAGGGGGCATTATTTCCGAGGATGGACACCGCAATGGAGTTAAAGCCCGTTTGCGGAAGGACCCTGGGCCCGATGGAAGCATAACGTCCGAGATAATACGTGACGCCCGACAGTCCCGCCAGGGCTCCGGACAGAGCCATGGCCACAAATATGGTCCGTTTTGAGTTTATCCCGGAATACTCCGCTGATACGCGGTTAAGGCCCACAGCCTTTATCTCATATCCCAAAACAGTCCTGTTGAACAGGAACCCCACGGCTACAGCCGCCAGAAGAGCCAGGCCGAACCCGAGAGGGATATCATACCTGTAACCGCCGATCTCAAACTGGTGAAGGGTGAGCCGGCTGGCCGCGCTCACTTCCCGGGAACGTCTCGAGACGTGATCCAGATATCTGGTGTTTATGAAAAAACTGACTACGAACACAAAGATATAATTGATCATGATGGAGGAGACCACCTCGTTGATGTTGAAGCGGTATTTGAGCCAGCCTATGACAGAGCCCGCAAGAGCGCCCACAACTATTCCCGTCAGTATCACCAGAGGCTTTGCGGCAAAAGCGTTCAACCCGGAGTATCCTATGAACACCGTGGAAATAAAACCTGCCGCCAGCATCTGACCGGAGATCCCTATATTGAAAAGTCCGGCTTTCATTGCCACCGCAAAGGAAAGGGCGGCAAAGATCATGGGAGTCCAGGCGTCCACAAAGCTCACGAAATCAGTGAGCATGCTCTGCCCTCCCCCGTATTTTCCCTTGGGCAAAAGACCTGAACCCTGAAGCAGATTTACGTAAGCCGTAAGAGGATTCTTTCCCAAAAGCAAAATGATCACCGCCCCCACCAGAAGGCTTAAAACGGAGGATACAATCGCAACGAACACGGCATCATTCGACAGAAGTTTCTTTATCGTTTTCATTTTTTCCCAACTCCCATCATATATTCGCCCACGTCATGAGGAGAAAGCTTATCCGCTCCGGCTATCTTTTCCATCCTGCCGCTGTAGATCACCCCTATGGTATCCGCAAGGGCCATTACCTCGTCCAGTTCGAGAGAGATCAGGAGTATGGCTTTCCCCCGGTCTCTTTCCCTGACGATCTGTCTGTGGATATGATTTATTGCGCCCACATCAAGCCCCCTTGTAGGCTGGACAAAGACCGCCAGTTCACGGTCCATATCGATCTCTCTTGCTATGATGGCTTTCTGCTGGTTCCCGCCGGACATGGAGCGGGTCACGGTCTCTCCTCCCCTGCTGCATCTGATGTCGTAGTCCTCAATGAGGCGGTCGGCGTAGGTTTCAGCCTCGGCCCTGTTGAGGATCCCGTTATTTTGAAAGGGGGGAAGGTAATACTTCCTGATGATAAGAGCATCCCTGAGTTCCAGATCCAGGATCATGCCCACATTATGTCTGTCCTCGGGAACGTAGGAAAGGCCCGTCTCCACTCTTTTTCTGATGCTCGATCCAGTGATATCCACGCCGTTAAGCGTTATCCTGCCGGATGAAGCCTTCAGGAGCCCCGCCACGGCGTCCGCTATCTCCGTCTGTCCGTTTCCGGAAACCCCGGCTATGGCGAATATCTCACCCGAATGCACGGTAAAGGAAACGTCATTCACCAGGGTCACGCCGTCGGAGTTCTTCACGGTCAGATCCTCAACTTTCAGGACCTCCTTACCGGGAGTGAAGGGGCCCTTTTCAACCGCAAGGTCCATCTCCCTGCCCACCATGAGCTTTACCATGGTGGAAGTATCCGTGGAAGGGACATCCAGGACCCCCATAAGCCTGCCCCTCTGGAGAATGGCGCATCTGTCCGCCACTTTCTTTATCTCGTCCAGCTTGTGGGTTATGAGTATGACTGTCTTTCCTCCATCCCTCAAATTCTTTATGATGTTCAGAAGGGACTCTATCTCCTGGGGGGTAAGCACGGCCGTAGGTTCATCGAAAATGAGGATCTCGGCCTTTCTGTAGAGCATCTTGAGGATCTCCACCCTCTGTCTCACGGAGACGGGCGCCTCCGAGATGATCATGCCGGGATCGACGCTCAGCCCGTACTCTTCCGAGAGTTCCTTCACTTCCCTCTCTGCCCTCTTCATGTCCACAAAGGGAATGAACCCAAGAGCTTTCGCCCCGGGTTCAGTTCCGAGTATGATATTCTCCGCAATGGTATAGTCCGAAACCAGCATAAAATGCTGGTGGACCATTCCGATGTTAAGAGAGGAAGCGTAATTGGGAGATGAGATAGTCTCTTTTTTCCCGCGTATGAAGATCTCGCCGCTGTCCGGCTCGTACATCCCGTAGAGAATGCTCATGAGGGTGGATTTGCCGGCGCCGTTCTCCCCCAGGATCGCAAATATCTCCCCCTTTTTTATGCTTATTGAGACATCGTCGTTAGCGACTATTCCGGGGAACTTTTTGGTGATCCCCCGCATTTCTACGATAATCTCTTCTCCGGTCATATCATTCATCATTCACACACCGTAATGTCCGGGAAAGCGAAAGGCGCTTCGGCGCCCTCCGCGGTTCCCGATGAATCCTGACTCTTGTGAAATCCGCCGGCCCGGTCTTCGGACCGTCCCGTCCGTACTCCGGGCAGGCTTATGGCCGGCATGGAGCCATTACTTAAGTCCGGTAAAATCCTTGGGTGTAGTGCCTCCGAAGTTTGAAGGAGGGACGATGGATCCGTTCTTCACCTTCTCGAAGGTTTCGTTCATCTTTTCTATGGTCTCGGGGGAAAGCTGGCATCTGGAGCTGTCGCTGATAAAGCCAGTGGAATCTGTGTCTGCCCCGAGGAGATAATTACCGCCCTTAAAGGTGCCGTCCTTTATGGCGTCGAGCTGCTTCTCAACATTCATCCCCATGACCTTGAGGACGGAGGTGAGAACGATATTGGAACTTCCGTTCTCTCCGTCCGAATACTGGTCCACGTCACAGCCAATTACGAACACATTGCCCCTTTCCTTTGCAGCGGTGAAAACTCCGTTTCCGGAACCTCCGGCGGAGACGAATATGATATCCGCGCCCTGTTCGTAAAGAGCATCTCCTATGACCTTGCCGGTTGCTTCATCCGCAAAGTCCCCGACATAATTTCCGCCCACAGCCGTTCCGGACACGTCGGTTCCCGCATAAGAAGGCAGTTCCACCAACTCCGCTTTGGTACCGAGCTTGGCGTTTGCGTAATTGACACCGGATTCAAATCCCCACTGATAGTTCACGTTAGGGGGAATAGGAACTCCGTGGACCGAAGCCACTTTTCCGCTCTTGGTCTCAAGAGCGGCAGCAAGACCGGCGCAGAAACCGCTCTCCTGCTCCTTGAAACTCATGGAGTACACATTGTCCAGAGTCACCGTCTCTCCGGACGAATTGGTGGGTTCCGTGTCCACAAGGATGAATTTCACCTCAGGATTGGCTGTGGCCACATCCGCAAGGGAGGAGAACTGGAAGCCGCAGCAGACTATCACGTCATAATCCGCCACCACGTCCGAGAGCACGGATATGCAGGCTGCGGGATCTCCCGTTTCTTCTTTGATGGGAGTGACCTTGCTGCCGGGGTTCCGGGAAATAAAAGCCTGGATGCCCTCATAATTGTTCTGGTTGAACGATCCGTCGTCCACCCCCGAAGGTGCGCTGAGAATGGCAATGTTGAGATCCGAGCCGGCCGCTTCTCCCTCGGCGGCAGGCGCAGACTCCTTGGTAGCTGTCGAGGCCGATCCGCACCCCACCAGAAGAGACAAAGCAGTGAGGGCGGCAATGCCCGCGCTGATCAGTTTTCTCATGTCTTGATCCTCCTTAATTCCGAACAAAACAAACAAACCTGTTACAGGCTTTAGATTATAACATACAATGTGAGATGATTTCAAACCTTTAGGATCAGAGAAGATATGTGGGGATCTCGCAGATGATGTTGGACATGACCCTTACGGTCTCAGGCATGGGGACGAGAACGCTTTCCCTCACGCCGCTCTTTTCTCTTGCTCCCGCCGAAGCCCCGGCTGCGGGCTTTTTACTCTTTGCCTTTGCGCTTTTTTCTGCGGATGCGGCCTTTGCTCCCCTGACTGAGGACGAAGCCTTTGCAGACTTGACCGCGGATGCGGCCTTCGGTGCGGCCTTCTGCTTTTCTTCCGCGGAAGCGCCGCTCTTTCCCTTCGTTTCTTTCGTTTCGGTCTGTGCTTTCGGCATGGATGCCGACACCCTCTTCAGGCTTTTACTGCCTACCGACATATCTCATCTACCTCCTTTGCCAGCTGCATGTATTCCTTTGCGCTCCTGGACGCTCTTTTAAACGTGACAACCGTGCTGCTGCTGTCCTGCGCCCATTCCACAGCGCTGTCCACATGTATGACACTGTCAAAAACCCTGATATTATCCAGTTCCCGAAGATTCTCTCTCACCTGTCTGCAATAATTCTTTCTCTCGTCGGCTTTAGTCACAAGTATCCCCAGGATATCGAGTTCAGGTGAGATCTCCCGGACCCGTTCCGTAAAATCAAACATGTTCGCAAGTCCGAAGAGCCCCCAGGGTGTGGCCTCCACGGGGATGATCACGTGATCCGAGGCAGACAGGATGTTCATGACCCAGTTGCCGAGAGTGGGCGGGGAATCTATCAGTATGTAATCAAAGCTACCGGACCCCTTCAGCTTCCGGAGAAGCCGCGCCAGTAAGGTCTCCCTTCTCATCTTCGTGAAGAGTTCCATCTCTATGGAGGACATGAGGGTGGTGGAAGGTATCAGGCTTATATTTTCATCCTGTGTCTGTCTCACGTAAGCCGAGAGGTCCTCCTCCTTTACAAGGGCTTCGAATATGGTCTTTCCGCTCTTCGCCAGATCCATGACCTCGTCTTCGTCAAAGAAGGACAGGGTCAGGTTCATCTGCATGTCTCCGTCCACCAGCAGCACACGTTTCCCGAGCATGGCCAGGGCGGCGCCGGTATTTGCGCAGCTTGTGGTCTTTCCGCTCCCGCCCTTATTATTCGCAAAGCATATGGTATGTGCAGCCATGTCAGTCTTCCTCCGGATAGAATGCCTCTATCCTGTATCTGTCAAACAGCTCCAGCCACGTGTCGGCGGGCTTCCTGTCGGTGACTATCCTGTCCAGCTCCTTAAGGTCGCACACCCTTGAAAAGCCCACATTATTGAACTTTGAGGAATCCACCGTGAGCACCCGCATCCTGGCCGAATACATCATCGCCCTTTTTGTTTCCGCAAAATACGAATTCCCTTCGGTTATGCCGCGTTTGGGGTCGATCCCCTTGCAGGAAAAAAAGGATTTCTCCACGTTGAAGGAGGAGAGGCCTTCTATGGCCTGGGGCCCGGTAAGGGCAAGATATCCTCCCTTCAGGATCCCTCCCGAAGAGATCACGTTATAGCCCTCCACATCCGACAGTTCCAGCAATATCTCAATGGAATTGGTCACTATGGTAAGATCTTTTTTTGTATTCTTCAGCGTCTTTGCAATGAAAACCGCAGTGGAACTGGCGTCCAGCATGAGGAAATCCCCATCCGACACCATCTCCGCCACAAGACGCGCTATAGTCTGTTTTTCGGGTATATTTCTCTTCCTTCTGACGTTGAAAGGAAGGTCCAGATCGATGCTTAAGCCTTCATTCACAACGGCTCCGCCATAGCTTTTTGTGGCGATGCCGTCCTTATCAAGCCTTTCAAGATCCCGTCTGATGGTTTCCTCCGAGACCTTGAAGACGTCTGCCAGGTCGCTCACAACGACCCGTCTGTCCTCCTGCAGCTTTTCTATTATCCGGTTCCGCCGCTCCACGGCCAGCATCCGGTCGCTGCCTCTTCTTACGGTTTTTTCGCCGCTCTGTATCAAAGCACCGCCTCTATGATCTGGGGATCGGGATTCGGAATGACGGAACTGTCCAGATACATCCCGTTCTCCTGTATGTGCGCCTTCGCCCTGTCTATGGCTTCAACACAGGCGGCCACTTCTCCGGTTATGATGAAAAATGATTTGCCGCACATTCCTTTGGCGATCCTGAGTTCAATGAGGTCCACAACGGCAGTCTTTGCCGCCACATCGGCAGCCACTATGGCGGAGGCGGCGTCATAGGTCTCAAAGATGCCGAGAGCCTTCACCTCTCCCACTTCGGAAGAGCCGTAAATCGCGGGGAATATGGATTCATGGGGATTTCCCAGCACGAAGCTGTCTATGCAGTGTCCTCCCGGATCGTTCACGGCGTTCTCCACCGCCGCCTTTACCGCGCTGAGAGAGCCCGCGATAAGGGCGATATACTTTCCGGGGCAGACCGTCTGAGCCTCCAGAAGCCGGACCGCCGCAGTCTTGACCATCCTGTCCGCGGCATAGATCCCCGAGGGCGTCGTATTGAATTCTATGAGTCCTATCGCTCTTTTCATGTTGATCCGCCTTTTTTACCGGTCAATTTCCGTCCGTTATGACCACTTCCGAGGAGGTAACCTCTTTCACCACCCCGTCCATGGAAGCGTGGATGGGGACCGACAGCCCCTGTCCCGGCTCTGCCACAACCTGTCCTTTTTTCACCCTGTCTCCGGGCTTTACGCAGGCAACTGCCGGAGCGCCTATATGCTGGCTGAGCCTGACTGTGACCGAGGCAGCCCTCACGGGTTCATCTTCAAGGGGGGCCTTCCGGTCGTAGATCTCAAGCCCGAGTCTCGACATCAGCCGCTTTTCGTTCGCTCTCCTGTATTCCCTGTCCCTGTCCACCGGCTTTGTTTCAGGCGCCTTTTCGGGTTTCACTCCGTTATTCCGGAGCCTGGTCTTGCATGCGGTGATCAGTTTTCGGGGTGAAAGCCCCTGGGGACAGGCAAATAATTCGCAGGTGCCGCAGGAAGAACAGTAAAACGTGTTCAGGAACACCTTCAAGTCCGCAGTATCCCTGTTTGACGCGCTTCTCATGAACAAATGAGGTTCTATCGGGTGTCCCAGAAGATGTCTGGGGCACAGGTCGGTGCAGGTCCTGCACTGGCAGCATACCGAGGCCGCCCTTTTCATGTCGATCTCGACTCTGGAAGTCATTTTCATTATGAGCTTATGATCTTCCGGCAGGATCAAAACCGCATTTGTGGTTTTTGTGACAGGATCGTCAGGTTTGCCCAAACGTCCCATCATCGGGCCGCCCACCAGATAGACAGGTCTGTCCGTGGTGATCGGTCCTGCCTTTTTCACCACCTCCGACAGCTTCATCCCTATGGGGACTCTCACGGTTACTGGGTGTTCCACCTCACCGGCTACAGTGACAAGCGTGTCAACTACCGGAACGCCTTTATTCAACGCCCTCCAGATGTTGTATACGGTCTCCACGTTGAAGACCACAACCCCCTGTTCTATGGGCAATCCTCCGGGA
>JAEELB010000225.1 GCA_016288705.1 Lachnospiraceae bacterium
GATAGGCTTCGGGTCGAAAGCCGTTATAACCGGGGATCTGACCCAGAAGGATCTGCCGAAGGATACGCTTTCCGGGCTTGATTCGGCGAAAAGAGTATTGATGAAGATCCCGGAGATCAGGTTCTGCACCCTTACCAGCAGGGATGTGGTGAGGCATCCTCTGGTCCAGAAGATAGTCCGGGCTTATGAGGATTATGAAAACAAGAACTTCCGCGGAACGGAGAAAAGGAAGAATTGAAGAGGACCGTTAAGATTTTTCTTTATGTATCATTGTTTATATGCGCGGCCGGCGCTGCTGTTTTGGGAGGCTTTGTATACAGGCTCGGGATCGTCAGGATTGCCCAGACGGTCTTTCTCATTTTGTTCGGTACCGGAGTGTCCGTATTTACAAGGGAATATCTCAAGGCCGAAAAAACTGTCCCCTACGTTATCGCTTACGCGGCCGCTCTTTTTGCTTCGGTGTTTTTCCCCGCCATCCCAACCTCTGTCTGGCCTTTTATGCCCATATTCGCGGCGTTTACGGTGATCACCGGAATGTACGCCGGACTTTCCGCGGCTGTAAGCTGTCTCATGCTGTCGGTGATACTGTCCGGCAACGGAAGCATTACGTTGTTCTTCGCCTACATGATGTCAGGGATCGTGGCGTCCCTTGTCGTGACAGGCATAGATGAGGAATTCAATGTCACCGGCAGGATATTGACGGGCATCGCCTCGCTGGGCTTCCTGCTCATATGGTGTTTTGTGCTGCCCTCCGCTGAGGGGGGAATCGCAAAATATGTGCTGCCTGCCCTGAATGTGATATTCAGCCTGGTGATCCTCATTATCATACTCAAGTATTATTCACAGAGGGTTGTGAGAAAATACGCGGACATCTACACCGCTCTCGCGGATACGGATTGCGAGCTGTTGAAGCGGATCCGCAAGGTTTCCGAAAAGGAATACAGGCACGCTCTGCATGTATCATATTTCTGCGACAGGGCGGGGAGATGCGCGGGGATGTACATGCCCCTTATGAAATGCGCATCCTTTTACCATCGGGCCGGTCTGATCTATGGGAAGAACGATCAGGAAAATATGGAGAAGGTTGCAAATGAGTACTTTTTCCCTCCGGAACTGAAGAACGAGCTCCTGTCCTACGCAAAGGACAAGAACGGCGTGAAGACGAAATGCGGATCCATTCTGATGCTTTCCGATTCGGTGGTGTCAACCCTTGAATATATGCAGGATCAGAAGGAACCCTTAGGCATGGAATATTCAAAACTCATACACGGGATATTCGCCGCCAAAATGAAGAAGTCGGCGCTCTCCGACTGTGATCTCAGCTATCACGAGATGAACGCCATAGAGAAGATGTTCGTGTCGGAAGAGCATTATTTCCGCATGATGAGTTCCTGAGGGAGAGGGGAAGGGAGTATTGAGCACAGAAGGAACATTATCCGTCGATTACGAAAACGGAACAGGAAGAGAAACCTTTGACCTGAAGGGAAAGGCCCTGGAAGTGCTGGAAAGAGGCCTCTCTCTTGAGGGTTGTCCCTGGCCTGCGGAGATATCTCTCCTCATCACCGACGGCCCGGGCATAAGGAGTTATAATAAAAGCACAAGGGGGATAGATGAGGAGACGGACGTGCTCTCCTATCCCGCCGTTGAGTTTGGGAAGCCCTCTGATTTTTCCGGCATCCGGGAAAATGATCCTGCGCTTTTTGATCTGGATGAGGAACCCCCGAGGCTCATTTTGGGGGATATCCTGGTGAACTTTGACCGGATAGCGCAGCAGGCCGTGGAAATGAAGCACAGCGAGGAATACGAGTACTCGTTTATGATAGCGCACTCCCTTCTGCATCTCCTGGGATGGGACCACGCCGAGCCGGATGAAGAAGAGAAAATGACTGAGGAGACCTTGAGGATAGTACTATGATCGCATTATCTTTTACAATCATATCCGCAGCCCTTGATATCGTCACCCTCATGTTGCTCCGCCTGCTGCTGAAACTCGTGATCGGGAACGGGGTCGCATATTTCAGCCTGTCAAACCTGATACTACTGTTCTTCTACTTTGCCTTTGCATTCCCTTTACGGCTTTCGGTGAGCCGTGAGGCGGTGAAGACCGTCAGGAGGGGAGGAGACGTGGGGGCCCCGCTGAAACCGGGATTTTTGATATCCGTTCCCGGGGCTGTTGTCAGCGCTCTGCTGATGATACTGCTTTCCGGATTTCTGTCCGAAAAAGCATTCCTGCAGCCCTATCTCTTTCTCTCACTGGTGACACTGATACCGGGATTGGCTGCTCTCATACTTTCATCGGCCCATCTCGGGATACTGGACGCGGTCTCCGCTCCGGGAAGCTTCTTCGTGAGAAAGCTTGCGCGTATCCTGCTGCTCGTGGCCCCTGCCTATCTGGGATCCGTGTTTGGAAAGAAGTACGGCGCCAGCATCGCTCTGATCCTGCTGAATGAAAAGGAAGGTGAGGTGCTGGGAAGCGCGGGAGCGGTCCTCGGCATGTCTCTGGGGCTGCTGGTCATTATGATCGCATGCTTTGTGATCACGCCTCTGAAACTCAGAAAGGCCGAAAGGAAGTCTTCTGTGTCCATGGACACCGCCCGCATTGCCCCCACGCCGTCCATAGTATCCACCCTTATCCCCGAGACGGGAGCGGGCGGGGTTTTTATGATCTGTGTGATACTCTGCTTTGCCAGATGCGCGAGGCTTGAGGGCATGGGGGTGACTTTGCTGACACGCATCTTCGCGGGGACGGACTCTTTCATCTTCATCTGCATAAGTCTTGCCATGGGCGTGGCTTCGTTGTTCCTGATCAAGCCTCTGGACACCCTTGAAAGCGATGAGAGGAAAAAATACAGAGCAAGGCTCAGCCGTTCCGTCAGATATGCTACGGCTCTGTCCCTGCCTTTCGCTTCCTTCTGCGGAGCTCTCTCGGCCCCACTTCACAATGTGCTCACGGGATCCGCGGATCTGCCGGGATTCGTGTCGGTGCTTTCCTTTATGGCGGTGCCCGGTTCGGTGGTGTTCCTCCTGTTCTATATCACATCCTTTGAGGAGATGTCATATTTCCGGGGGCTTTTGGCCGTCCTTGCCGCATCCCTACTGTCCCTGGCCGCAGGGATCACCTATATGGGACGCGGCGGGCAGGGAAGCGCCTACGGGGTGATGATCGTGTTCCTCCTGGCCCCCGTGCTTTCGGCTGTTGTGCTCTTTATGCTGAAGTACACCTCCGGCCGGGACAGGATAAGGGGAGGAGACATAGTCACGCCCCTCCTGGCGGGAGTCATACTCACTGTGATCTCGGTCCTGCTCAGGCTTTTGATAGCGTATCTGGCGGGACCCCTCACGGCAGTTATAATATGCACGGTCCTGAACTATTTCATCTGGATCATCCTCATGAGGGTGTTCGGCATCTTAAGCGCAGGCTTTCTCGGAAAGCTGCCCGGAGGCGGCATAGCATCCCTCTTCGGGGACGACCGGTGACGGATCCGCTTTCGGTGAGCCGGTCATGATCAGGGTAGCAGTCACGGGAGCCGGAGCATCCGGCATCACGGCGGCCCTCACGGCAGCCGGGAACGGCGCTTCTGTCACCGTGTTTGAGAGAAATAAGACCCCGGGGAAAAAACTCTCCATGACAGGGAACGGCAGGTGCAACCTCACTCATTTCCCTGTGGATCCGGGGGAGTATACGGGCTCTTTTTCCAAAAGAGCATCGGATTATCAGGAGGACTACGGCCCCATGGAATCTGTCTTCCTCCTGGACAGAGCAGGGATACTGACCGCAAATGCCGATGGCTACGTCTATCCCATGTCCTTCGAAGCAAAGACCGTTTCCGAACTCCTCACAGAGGCGGCCGTGAAGGCTGGGGTGGTGTTCAGGTGCGGCGAATGCGTAAAGGATGTGAGGCATGACGGAGATGGATTTGTCCTGTGCACGGACAGGGGAGAGAGCCGCTTTGACAGGGTGGTCATGGCTTCCGGAGGCCTTGCCAGGCCTGATACCGGGAGCGACGGACTCGGTTATGAGATCATAAAGCGGCTGGGGATCAGGGTCGCCCCGGTACTTCCCGCGCTCTGCCCTCTGAAGTGCAGGGACCGGGATCTGAAGGAACTTGCGGGAGTGAGGGCCAAAGGCAGGGTGAGCCTGATTTATGATAAGGGAGCCGGGGAACCGGAGATAAGAGGAGGAGTTAAAAACCATCCTGGCGGCGGTCTTCCGGAAAAGGATGTGATCGCATCGGAAGAAGGGGAGATCCAGTTTTCCGCCGACGCTCTCTCCGGGATATGCGTGTTCAACCTTACCCCTCATGCTTCTCCGCTCCTTAAGGCCGGCAGGAAGCTTGTGATATCGGCGGACCTTTCACCCGATAAAGAAACAGACGAGGTCCGGCAGCTGATCGAGAGGCTGTTTGACAAAAGCCCCTGCCATAAGCCCGCAGATGTTCTGAAGGGAATGATGAACAGGAAACTGGCTTCAGTGGTCGCTAAAAGAGCGGGTGCAACCGGTGAAGGAAATGACCGGGACCTGATCGGAAGGATGGCCGGCGTTATCAAGGACATGAGGTTCAGCGTGGTTTCGGCATACGGCTTTGACCGGGCGCAGTCCAGCACCGGAGGGGTCATTGCGGAGGAAACCGACGACGATCTCATGTCCGTCAGACACAAAGGTCTTTATTTTACCGGCGAGACGCTGGATATATGCGGACCCTGCGGCGGCTACAACCTTCAGTGGGCGTGGACTACCGGCCTTATCGCTGGTAAAGCGGTTTCCCGACCGTAAGGCCGGGGGAGCAGCACAAAACGGACGTAACTTGCGCGAACAGTGCGGCAAATACATAAAAAGGACAGCATCGGAAATGGATATAAGAGGGAATTTCAGAAACAAAAAAAGGATAGTCGTAAAGGTCGGGTCCAGCTCGATAGAGCATCCCGAGACCGGGGGGCTGGATTACGGAAAGATGGAGATACTCGTCAGGGAACTCTGCGACCTCAAGAACCGCGGCATGGACGTGATACTGGTGTCTTCCGGCGCCATGGCCGTGGGCAGGATCACCGCAGGGCTTAAGGGTAAGACGAGGGAGACCGCAACCCTCCCCGAAAATCAGGCCTGCGCGGCCATAGGACAGTCGGCTCTCATGACCACCTACGACAAGCTGTTCTCCGAATACCGTCAATTGACGGCTCAGGTACTCATCACCAGGTATTCGGTCCAGAACAACCTTTCCAGGTACAACGCAAGGAATACCTTCCGGGAGCTGCTGAAGCTGGGGGCCATACCCGTTGTAAATGAAAACGACACCGTATCCACATTTGAGATCCAGTGCGGGGACAACGATACCCTGTCCGCCATGGTGGCCAATCTGGCCGAAGCGGATCTCCTGATACTGCTTTCCGATGTGGACGGTCTCTATACGGACGATCCCAGAAGGAATCCGGACGCCCGGTTCATCCCCGAAGTCCTGAAGATAGACGGATCTCTGATGAAGATGGGCAAGTCCTCCACCGGATCCGGACTCGGCACGGGAGGGATGAGCACAAAGCTCAGGGCCGCGCATATCGCTGTATCGTCAGGGGCGGATATGGTCATCGCTTCCGGCGAGGATATGAGGATAATATCCGAAATTGTGGATGGAGAAGAAGTGGGAACCGTATTTCATTCGGACAGAGACGAGTACTTCGATCTGGTCTCATATCTTGACAGTATGGGGGTGTAAGATCATAAAAAGATCTGATCTGTTTAACAGGATTAAACACACCGCTTCTTTCGGAAAAAGGTTACCGTCAGGGTGTCGGCGGGAAAATAGCCCGGACTGTTCGTTAAGGACAACAGGCAGGAGGTGATCGTATTGGAATACAGCATGCCCCCGGTGGAGGGGATCGATTGGGAAAAGGCGCATCAGTACATGCCGGAAAAGGAAGTGCTTTTGGATGTCCTCAGGGAGTTTGTGACTTCCTGTGACGAACAGATCGAAAGACTGGTCTCCTTCATGCGCGCTTTGGAGACTTCCGCCACAGACGACGGCTTTACCGCCTACAGGATACAGGCCCACGCCATGAAGGCCGGCCTTCGCTCCCTGGGATCGGACCTTTTTGATATGGCTTTGAGCCTTGAGGAAGCGGGGCGGGATCACTCCCTCACGGTTATATCCGAACGTACCGGCCCTTTTACCGAAGAATACAGAGGTCTGGCTGAAAGGCTTGAGCCGCTTGCGGGAAAGGCTGAGGGGAAGAGCGCTTTTGACGATGCTCTGTTTCTCGATAAACTGAAGGTGCTTGAAGAAGCAATGGATTCCTTTGATATAGGAACCCTCAGGGACGCCATAAAAGAGATCAGGAACATGCAGGCGCCGGATAAGTATTTTCGTGGTCTGGAGAACCTGGAGACAGCCGTCAGGGATCTGGATTCCGACGGCGTGAGGACTTCCTGTGAAAGCCTCCGGGAGCTGGCCAGGGAAGGCGCCTGAACAGGAGTGAAAACGGGTAGAGTTTTATGAGATTTGTCGCGGTAAATGAACTTAAACCCGGCATGAAGCTGGGGCGAAAGATAATCAACAGGGTGAGTACCTCCATGCTTGAAAAAGGAATCGTGCTCTCGCCTGTCAATATCGACCGGCTAAAGACGAACGGTTACCTCGGAGCTTACATAGCCGACCCTTTTTCGGAGGACATCGAGATACAGGAGACCGTACACGAGAAGAGCTTCCAGGAAGGACTGGACGCGGTCGAAAAAGCGGATGTGGGCAGCATTACCAACGTAGCCGTGGAACTTGTAAAGGATATCTCGGGCCTCGACAGGATCAGCGTGGACCTTCTGGATCTCCGGAGCTTCGATGATTATACTTATCACCACAGCGTGAACGTGGCGGTCTATGCCACTGCCGTGGCCACCAGGATGGGTCTTCCCGAGGAGCAGATACAGGAGATCGCGGTGGCGGCCCTCTGCCACGATCTGGGAAAATCCAGGATCCCTCCCTATATCATCAACAAGAAGGGACGTCTCGACGATGATGAGTACGAAGAGATAAAGCGTCATCCCAGGTACGGATACGACATGCTCTACAGCAATGTCATGATCTCTTCAATGGTCCGCCAGGCCGTTATGTGTCACCACGAAAATGAGAACGGTTCAGGCTATCCTCTGGGGAAGACCGGTGATGAGATACCTCTCTACGCAAAGATCATACATGCCGTGGATGTATACGACGCCCTTACCAGCAGACGCCCCTACAAGGATCCCTACGCCCCCGTGGACGCCCTTCAGTATATCATCGGCGGAGTGGATATACTGTTCGACAAAAGGGTGGTCGATGTGATGCTGAACGTGATCCCCGCCTACCCTCCGGGGATGGATATAGGGCTTTCCAACGGAGAGAAGGCTGTGGTTGCCGCTCATACAGCAGAGGCCAGAAGACCCAGGATAAAGATCTACGATACCGGAAGGGAAGTGGATATGAGCCTGGATCCGGAATACAGGGATGTCTTCATCACGGCTTCGGGCATATTGATGACCGAGAATACCGGGGAAGTGGACAAGCTCAATGAGGACCGCGAAAAGCCAAAGGAGAAGCCAAAGGAGATACTGGTGGTGGACGACAGCATCATCTCCCTGAAGCAGACACGGTCAGCGCTGGGAAATGATTACAATGTCACGGTCCTTGAAAGCGGGGTGGCGTGTCTGAATTATATCAAGGCGAAGGGCGCTCCGGATCTGCTGATAATGGATATAGACATGCCCATGATGAGCGGCGTGACGACGGTGGAAAAGCTCAGGGAACAGGGATATACGGATCTGAACGTGATCTTCCTCACCGCCATCGCAAACAGGGAGACGGTTGTGCGCTGCAACAGGGCAGGGGCAAAGGATTACATCCTGAAA
>JAEELB010000226.1 GCA_016288705.1 Lachnospiraceae bacterium
GATGCTGGCGGTGACGGCGGTATTTGCTTTCCTTTGCAATCCGGTCACTGTCGGCCCCGTGGTGTTTATCAGGGCTTTGCCGGTCATTTTCCTGTTTTCATTTTCGGCGCCGGCCTACATATGCGCCAAGATCTACGACCCCGTGTTCAGGAGTCTTGAGGAAGGGCTGCAGCAGGCTGAAGCGGACCCTGCAGATCAGGCTGAAGCTGCGCTGCCGGATCCCTCCGAAGGGACCCTCCCGGATAGGGCGGAAGCCGTCCCATCAGAGAAGTCCGAAGAGTTTCCCTCAGACCGTTCCTGAACCGCCTTCTTCTCAGACGGGGATATTCCGGCAGGGCAGTCCCCATCCTGTTTCGTCAATCTGACGAATAAAGCCCGCAGATTTTGTGCATCTGCCTTATGGAAATGCGAAGGACATACAGGTTATAATACTTACGCTGTTTAGGATCACAGAGCCGCATGACGGCGGCTTAAGTCGAATATGACAAAGGAGGTTTATTCTTATGGCAGGTCTTTCACTTTCAAACGTCACCAAGGTATATCCCAACGGGTTTGAGGCGGTGAAGAATTTCAATCTCGAGATCGAGGACAAGGAATTCATCATTTTCGTCGGCCCCTCCGGATGCGGAAAATCCACCACCCTCCGTATGATCGCCGGACTCGAGGATATTTCGTCGGGTGAACTCAAGATAGACGGCAGGGTCATGAATGACGTTGAGCCCAAGGACAGGGATATAGCCATGGTCTTCCAGAACTACGCTCTTTATCCTCACATGTCCGTGTACGACAATATGGCTTTCGGACTTAAGCTCCGCAAGGTCCCGAAGGATCAGATACAGAAGCAGGTCATGGACGCCGCGAAGATCCTGGATCTCGAAAAGCTCCTGGACAGAAAGCCCAAGGCTCTTTCCGGCGGACAGAGACAGCGTGTGGCCATGGGACGTGCCATCGTGCGTAAGCCCAAGGTCTTCCTTATGGATGAGCCTCTGTCAAACCTGGACGCAAAACTGAGAGTCCAGATGCGTATAGAGATCGCAAAGCTCCATCAGAGACTGGGGACCACCATCATTTACGTTACTCACGATCAGACAGAGGCTATGACTCTGGGTACCAGGATCGTCGTTATGAAGGACGGTATCGTACAGCAGGTGGATACGCCTCAGCACCTTTATGATCTTCCTTCAAATCTTTTCGTCGCAGGCTTCATGGGATCTCCTCAGATGAACTTCCTTGAGGCTACAGTCGAGAAGAACGGCGATGAGGCAGCCCTGAAGGTTGCAGGCACGGATAAGGCTATCCCGCTTCCTCCCGCAAAATCAAAGAAACTCATAGACGGCGGCTACGTCGGAAAGACAGTGTCCTTCGGTATCCGTCCCGAGAACGTCCATGACAGCCAGATGTTCATAGAGACCTCCAAGTGCGTGTTTGAGTCCGAGGTAAAGGTTTATGAGCTTCTGGGCGCAGAAGTGTACCTGTACTTTGATCTTGCAGACTTCCCCATCACTGCAAGGGTTGATTCCCGCACCAATGCCCGCCCCGGGGACAAGATCAAATTTGCATTCGATGTGGAGAAGATCCATGTATTCGACAAGGAGACAGAGGTGACCATCACCAACTGATCATCCTGCCGGACTTAAACGATACGAGTGATGCAAAACGGCCCGATCCCGGTACTGCCCGGGGCCGGGTCGTTCTATATTTCTCTCAAATGTGTTACAATGTCCTTGTCGTTTTGGGGGAGTCCGGATATCGGCTTTTCCCCTGCCGACACGAGGTATCCTTGTAGGTCCCCTGTGTACACCGGGGCACCCAGGCAGGCCTTCTGCGTATACCGGGACGCCCTTGCAGGTCTCCTGCGTACACCGGGGCACCCTGCGTATATCGGTGCATTCCGGTCGTGAAGGGCGAAGGTATGTGAGGGGCTGCAAATAAGGACAGAGCAGGCATGGAATTCAGATGAACGGTGACAGACAGATAATAAAGTCCATCGAGGATATAACGGAGATAATGGGGGATGCGGCAGTCCTGTACGACAAAAAGGGACGCGTTCTCCTGGTGTCCGGTGAGATGGAAAGTGAAGAGACTGCGGTAAAGGGTTTTATTTCCGGGAATGCGGACAGGGAGGTCATAGGGGACTGCCTGTACCTCAGATCCGACAGCGGTTATATCCTTCAGACCCGGAAGGACGCCGAAAAGACTGCCCTTCTCTGCCTGTCGGCGGTTAATAATCATTCCTCAAACGAAAAGCGGAGAAAGGGGAGAGCGGCCTTTTTTGCCGACATATTCGAGGGGCGTGTTTCCGCGGCCGAGATATATGAAAAGGCTGCGGGACTCAGGCTGAAGCCGGATAGTGCGTGGGAGGTGTTCCTTGTGGATACCGCCGGAGGCGACAGGGAGGCCGCGGAAAAGGTGCTTGACTCCATGTTCCCGGAGAGCGCCGGACATGCCGTGGTGCCCATGGATGACGGGCTGACAGCCGTGGTGACTTCGGCCGGATCCCTGATCCCTGAAGAGACAGAGGAAACGGCGAAGACCATCGCCGATATGATGAATTCGGAGGCCATGATCCGCTCGAGAGTCGCCTATGGAGATCCGGCAGAGGAACTCAACGGTATCCTGACAGCCTATGAGGAGGCTGTTTCGGCTCTCAAGGCGGGACGTATCTTTTTTGAGGACGCCACAGTCCTGTCGTACAACTCCCTCAGGACCGGACGCCTGATACAGAAGCTTCCGACAGCCGCATGCAGGGATTTCCTCCGGGAGGTTTTCGGAAAGGGAAAGCGCATGCCCCTTGACGACGATACAAGAGTGACCATAGATGTGTTTTTTGATAATAACCTGAATATCTCGGAAACGGGGCGGAAGCTCTTTCTACACAGGAACACGCTCGTGTACAGGCTCGAAAAGATCCAGAAGGAGACGGGGCTTGATATCCGTAAGTTTGACGACGCAATGATCCTGAGGCTCGCGCTCATGGCGGAGAAACGGCTGGCGTTTGAAAATATGGCCGCGACCTGAATCGCTCGCTGCGGCGTCTGCGCTGCAGCAGGACGGCGGATTGCGGCAAAGGAAAAAGGGAAGGGACGATCCGATGGGAAAAGGAAATAATAACGGTAAGACTATCTGGTTCAAGACCAAATACGGGCAGCTTTGTCTTGCCCTCATCATAGCCGGGCTTTCATTCCTGGTCTTTTCCCATATCGCCCTGATAGGCACCTACGTGGGCAGGATATTCTCCTTCTTTTCCCCGGTGCTTACGGCCTTTATCGTGGCCTACGCCCTGGATCCTTTCTGCACTCTCTACGAGGAAAAGCTCTTCGGGAAAATGAAAAACTCCATTGCCGCCCGGGGAGCCGCGGTGATAATGACCGTGATCATAGCCCTCGCTGCCCTGGTCCTGCTGATGGTCGGACTGATCCCGCAGCTGGTGGAATCCGTGAAGACCCTCACCGGCAACGCCAGAAGATATGTTTATCTGATAAGCCTGCAGCTCGACAGGCTGGACGGGGTCGCAAAGGAATATGACCTGGATCTGAGCCAGTTTTCCGGCACTGTGGAGGATGCCCTCGGAAACGCCATCTCCACCCTGTCCGGCAGCAGCGGCGCCATCCTCAATACCGGAGTGTCCATCGGCGCCGGAGTATACAATATAGTCATTATTTTCATAATATCCATCTATGTCCTGGCCGACAAAAAGAGGATACTCTCCGGCTTCAAGCGCCTTATGCGGCTTATCTTTCCGGAAAAGATATATCATTCTTCCGGCGTCTTCTGGAAGCACTGCAACAGGATCCTCATCAGGTTCATAGTCTTCGACCTGCTGGACGGCCTGATAGTGGGCTTTGCCAATTATTTATTTATGATGATAATGAGAATGCCTTACAGCATCCTGATATCCATAGTGGTTGGCATCACGAACCTGGCCCCCACCTTCGGACCCGTGGTGGGAGGCGTGATCGGAGGCATCATCCTGTTTTTCGTAAATCCCTGGTGGGCCCTGTGGTTCATCATTTTCACGGTGGTCCTGCAGACCTTTGACGGATACATGATCAAACCCAAACTTTTCGGGGACAGCCTCGGCGTGCCCGCTCTTGTGATCCTGATCTCCATAATCCTCTGCGGGAACCTTATGGGGGTCTGGGGCGTGCTCCTGGGCATCCCCATTGCCGCCATCCTGGATTATATTTATCACGATTATGTGCTGGTGAGGCTTGAAAAGAGGCGCGAGGAGCGGGAAAACGCGGCCCGTGCAGCGGCCGGGGAGCCGGTCCTTGCCGCCGCGGAAGGTGAGATCCCTGATTCTTCCCCGGCGGAGGATAAGTCTCTTCCCGTCTCCGCGGATGCGGTAGATGACGATAAAACCACCGCTCCGGAAAATGGGGCTTTGACGGATACCGATAATAAAGACTCCGGGCCGGACTACATTTCAGGATCTGCCCGGTCCGATGAGGAGATCCTTTGACTGAAGACGAACGTTTTATGCGGGAGGCCCTCAGGCAGGCGAAAAAGTCTGCTGCTGAGGGGGAGATACCCGTAGGCTGCGTGATAGTCAGAGATGGCGAGGTGATCGCCAAAGGCCGCGACCGCAGGAAAAAGGACGCATCGGTCCTGTCCCATGCGGAAATAAACGCCATCAGAAAGGCCTGCAGGGTGGTCGGAGACTGGAGGCTCGAGGGGTGCAGCATGTACGTCACCCTGGAGCCCTGTCAGATGTGCTCCGGCGCCATAGTTCAGGCCAGGATCCCCAGACTCTACATAGGTGCCATGAATCCAAAGGCGGGCTGTGCCGGTTCCATAATGGATCTTATGCATGAAAAACGCTTCAATCACCAGGTTTACGTGACCCACGGCCTCCTTGCCGGGGACTGTTCCGCTATCCTTAAGGAATTCTTCCGGAACATGAGGGCAGGCGCCTATAGCGGCGAAACCTAAAGAAATCCCTTTTTTTGACGATATATAAGGTGAAAGAGAAATAAACACGAACTCATTGTATCGGATCACGGAGGAGAAGATTATGAGCTTCGAATACAGAGAGATAATAGATATCAATGACAGCCGTTCTGTCAAGGCAGTGTCGGGCGCAGGGAAGCTCTCCGACCAGGCCATGTCTTTTAACGGATATGCTCCCCGAAAGAAACCCGCCAGGAAGAAAGCCAGGAGATTCGGACTACTTCTGGACGAGCAGATCGGCGATCTGGGAGAAGGCTACAAGACCGCGGGTTACGGAAGGGACGGCAGGAAGTCCGAGGTCCTCTACAAGACCAGAGATTACAACTGATCCCGCGCCTCCGGATGCCAAACTATGATCGCAGCGGTTTTTCCGGTGCCCTCCACATTTTTATGATCTGAAATATCGAAAGTACTTGACTGGCTGAATGGAAAGTAGTAATATAATTCTGTTCGCGCCTCTAGCTCAGTTGGTAGAGCACCTGACTCTTAATCAGGGTGTCCAGGGTTCGAGTCCCTGGAGGCGCACGCATGACGCTGTTTTTGCGGCACAGGATGTCGTGGGGACGGCGTCATTTTTTTCGGTCCGGTTCTTCCTGCCGGATGTTGACATCCGCTTCATCTCCGAATAGACTTTTATATGTGCGTTTCAACGGGCAGGAAAGACGGGGTTATTGTACGTGGGTATTACGAAAAATCACATTATAAAGCCTGTTGCTGTTTTCGGTCTGTATATGTTCCTGTATTCCTCGCTCCTGACAATGATGAACCGGGACAGCACGGGCTATATCACGCCGGGACAGCAGCAGGTCATGTATTTTACGGACATGTTTCTCGTGGCCCTGGGCTTTGTGGTGCATGCTGTCCTTGCGGATAACAGGATCCGGATCACCGGGATATGCCTGGCGGCAGCCTGCGTCATCGATGCGCCTGCGGCGTTCCTCATGGAACTGTTTCCCTCTGAAGCCGTCTTTATTTTCTGCGCCCCGGTCAGCGCTTTTTGTCTGGGCATGGTCGGTGGATCCGTCTACCTGGGAGTGTCGGAGAGTCTGGCCCGGAGCAGAAGGAGGGGCCTGGCGGTGGCTCTCGGCAGTATTGCTGGGCTGCTGTTACAGTTCTTTCTGCAGCTATGGACGGATACCGGTATCATTCTTCCGGTTCTGATGGCGGCCGGTTTTCCTGCTCTCATTCCCGTCGGCCGCATTCTGTCCGATAAATGTCAGGCGGAGGACAGCGCGCCTGCGGTCACGGATAAGATCGGCAGGGGCTATCTTATCCGGCTTACCGTGATCGTGACGTGCATAGTCGTCCTTACTTCCTTTTACGACGGTTATCTGGAAAGGATAATGACAAATGCGGCGTTTTCGGGCAGTTTAAACACCTATTCCATGCCGAGGTTCATTCTGATACCGGTGTATCTGCTGATGGGGATCCTGGCAGACCTGACGGGGGTCACGGGGCTCTCCCTTTGCACGCTTTCCATAAATTTTCTTTCGGTGCTGAACCTGCTGATCCTGCGGGACGGGCATCCCGTGACGGTGCTTATCCTTTATTACTTGCAGGCGGCAAGCTGCATCGCCTACTATAACCAGATGTTCATAAGGGTCGCTCCCCAAACCGAAAGGAGGGCGCTCTGGTCTTCCATGGGGAGGATAACAGACGGTCTGGTGGCGGCCATGCTTGGGTTTGTCATGTTCTCAAGCCTTTCTACTGTGACCGTTGCAGCCCTGAGCGTCGTTCTGTTCACAGTCATTCTGACGCTCATGGCGCAAAACGGATATCTTTCCCCGGTGGGGATGAGAGGGGGATCTGTCGGACCGGCCGGAAGAAATGAGAACTTCCGGGGGGAGGAAAATGAACCCCTGCCGGACCCCCCGGCAGGCGGGACCGAAACCGGGCCTGCGGAAGGCGAGGATCAGCCGGCGGAACGCAAAACCCTCACGGAAGAGGAGAGGATGGAGGCCTTTGCCGGAAGATATGGCCTGAGCAAAAGAGAAGGAGAGGTCCTGTCGCGGGTCCTTTCCTCCGAGGAGACCAATGCCGCCATCGCCGCGGAACTGAATATTTCCGAGAGGATGGTGTACAAACACATGAGAAACATCTACGACAAGACAGGGAAGACCACCAGGGCAGGGCTTGCGAGATTGTATTATCAGGAACAGCAGGATCCGTAGCCTGCAGAAGGGCTCCGGCTGTCAGGAGCAGGGATAAGATAATAAAAGACCGGCCGGATCCCGCAAACGGGGTTCCGGCCGGTCTCTTCTTCCGGTTGTTATTATTTCACCACAAGCTCCGCAGTGGTGGGCTGCAGCCCTTCCATGACAGCGGTCACGTAGTAGGTCATCCTTACGGCTGTACTTGAGACCTCCACCTGTCCTCTGCCCTTTTCAAGAGGAGTGACCTTCACGCTTTCATCCGTTACGGGTGTTCCGGATTCGGTGGTCACAGACCATTTCACATCAACGGGGACCAGGTTCTTGGGTGCACAGGCAGGCTTAATGATCACTTTTGTGCCTTTCTTTCCGGGTTTAACTGTATATGCTGCCTTGGGCATGGTCATATAAGTGGTCGGATCCGTCACGTTCACCGTCACGCTTTTCTTTGCCTTCCCGAGAGAGGCTGTGACCGTGACAGGCTGGTTGTTCTTGACGGGCTTGACAGCTATCACATATCCCTGAGGACTGACCTTGACCGAACCGTTGCTGCTCTTCCATTTGAGCACGGCGTTGTCAGTGATATCCTTCGTAACGTCGGCATACAGCCGGACGCCCTGTCCGACGCTCAGATTCACGCTCTTCTGAACGTCACCTCCGGTTTCCGTGAGGCCGTCACCGGATATCTGTATACCGTCGCTCTCGAGGGGCCTTGTGACAATGACCTTGGTGTTCTGACCTACCGTCAGGGTCTCCCCTCCATCCTTCCCGGTAACGGTCCAGGTGATCCATGCTGCGCCGGGACCCTTCGCCGTCACTACCCATTTACTGTCGTCACCATCCTTTTTCTTTACGGTACAGACCTTTTCGGATGAGGATTTTGCCGACACAACCCCATCTTTAACCTTTCCTGTGCCCTTCACGGCGAATTCCGAAAATCCCTTCTTTCCGGCATCTTTACTGAAGACCAGTTTCAGAGTCTTCTTCGCCGAGACGCCGGCACCCTTGACAACTGTTATATCAGGGGCTTTGTCATTTACCGTAACGGAAATATCATATTCCTTACCCTCGTAAATGAGCCGTACCTTCGCATCCCCTGCTTTCTTTCCGGTGAGCACTCCGTTCTTGACAGATACTGCCTTTCCCTCGATCACCTTCCATTCAGCGCCGTAAAGGTACCTTGATGAAAGAGGTATCCTTCTGACTTCACCCTTTTCAAGAGTGACGCTTTCCGGAACATCAAGACTGATCTGCCCGTCCATGGAAATTCCTGTTATCTCATATGCGGCAGAGGATTCGGAATCCTTATAGCCTTCCAGGACTGATTTAGCTGTGATCGTCATGCTCTCAGCTATCATGAGGGGAGAAACATACTCTTTCCATGTGTTGCCCCCGTCGGTGGAATAAAGGATATCAGCGTCTTCATTACTGCAGGAGATGCTTACAGTCCGGGTTCCCATGTAGGTTCCGGCTGCAAGCGAAAAGGCCGGGGCTTCCACAGCAGGAACAGGCACTACATTCCTGGTTTCGCTGTATACACCTCCAAAAGCAGTTCCGGCATAGCTTTCCATATCGTAACCGGTATTCACATATACCTCTACATTCCTGCCTTCCTCCAGTTCACAGTTCAAATGCACAAGACTCGTATAGGAAGGTATCTCCCCGTCATAATTTATGTTCCCCGGAGCCTGCTCCGTATCGCAGAGGACAATGTCGGAATCTTCAAGCCTTACCTCTCTTCCGTTGGAAGTCAGCCTGAAGTCCGAGGCTTTGAGATTATCTTCTTTCATATATCTGCTGAATCGCACGTAAACACCATCCGTCTGAGCCCGTACATCCGAAACCACCGGTGTATCCAGGTTCAAAAGAGGTATGTTAACATCAAGCTGTGGAGGCAGGACAGGCAGGAAATTGTTTACGCTGAGAGTGTCAGCAAGATGTACTTTGGCAGCCTTATCCTTGTCGCTGTTCCCGTCCTCGTATCCGTCCGCATGAGCCTTCACGAACCAAAGACCCTCGGGCACCATCCAGGCATAACGGCCATCCTTCCCTGTAATTATGGGATTAGGCTGGGCAAGGGTGGAATTATCATAATATTCCTCAAGCTCAGGACCGGGAATAGCTTCAGACGCATTTATCACCTCAGAAGAGTAATCCGGCATGCCCTGAGCATCAGTATTGTATTTCGGCCTGAAATCCTTGTTATTCCTGCTGCGGTAAAGCGTCACCATAGCGCCACTGACAGGATTTGAAAGCACAGCATCGTAAATTATGCCGCTGGGATCGTGCTCTTCCTGTTTTTTTGCATCCTTCTGCTTTTCCTTTTCTCTCCCCACCTTCTTTTCCGTGCTTTCCTTTTCTTTCTCGGTTTTGACGGTATCCTCAGGCGTAGGCTCATCCGCTCCTATTATCTCCTCTTCGTTTTCGGAATCGCCTTTCTCCTCCACCTCCGTCTCGCTTATGGTGTAACTCTACTCTTCTCCCGTGGGGAAAGTGACCACAAGTTCAACCAGGGTATGTTTTTTTGTTACGCTCTGTTTCAGCCATCTGATAGTGGTCTGTCCCGGCTTGGGAGTGTTTTCGGATATTCCGATTTTCGACTTGTATACCGTAGTGGTAGTCGTGGTAGTCACCTTCTGCCTGAAGGTGGGCTTTTCGGCTCCGGCTCCGCCATAACCCGTATGACTTGCCCTTTTCCTAAGCTGCATATAGCCGTTAAAGAACTGTGCGAAATGCCTTTGGGCCTCAGCCTCGCTGGAGTCAGCGCTGCTGTTGACCGTAAACGTCACAAAGGATGTTGAAATGGTAGCGGTATCCTTAGCCACGGCGAAAAGCTTTCCGATCTTGAAGGACTTTCCTTTTATCTTTAAGGTCTGATTCTCCAGAAAATCGTCAAGCGTGGTATTTTTGCCGAAAAGTTTGGGAAGATCATTCGCTTTTTCAAGGATTGTACCGGTTATCAGCGCAGTTACTCCGTTCTTAAGGGACACGGTGGCCGCAAGGTTCTTGGTGATCTTGGCCTGCTCCACCATCATGTCCACCTCCTGATAGGCATCAAAGCAGCTTTTTATGAGATTCCGCATGGTCTCACCCTCGCCGGGCACATTGGCATAGGTCTTTTCCATTTCGATGAGGTCATTACGGATGTATTCCAGTTTATCTCCGATGGTGTTCAGTTCGAAAAGAGGATCCTGAACGGTGGCCTCCGCAATGTTAGCCACGCTCACTCCGGTCAGGCTCTGTTTTATCTTTTCATTTTCCACAGGAATAAGGTCTGACATATCCATGGCAAGACCTATCCAGGTGTCAGCACTTATATCGTCCGCATTTATCCCGTAATTATTGCTGTACCATTGCTTCACGGCGCTTACCGACGCAGGGAACCATTCAGTCTTGGTCGAGGCGGGACCCTGTTCGGTATCGTCCCCGGAGGAGTCAAGTAAATCGGCCCCGTTTCCGGCAGAAGAAGCGGACGAGCCCGGCTCATTTCCTGCAACGGTCCCGTCATTGGCGAAATGCGGGAAACTGGTTCCCGGTCCCATCACTATCTTCCGTTCGTAACTTATCATATCCGGATCTGCCAGATGATTGCCCGTACCATCGGTAGAAAGAAAAGCCGCCACATAGGTGATCATCACGCTCTGCTTACCTTTCTTTCCCTGATCCCCGATAGGCTGTCCTTTCTCATCACACTGGATCACCCTTGTGAAACCCTGAAACGCCGCGCTTGTACTCTTCTCTGTATTATCATCAGGATCCTCATATTTGATCACCTGATCTGGTATGGAAACGGATCTGTAATCATTTCCAAGCGCCTCCTTGAAGGAAGCATAATCGGTATACTTTCCGAGAGTGGTGCCCTCAGCCGGGATCCAGAAGCCGTTCTGGGTGGTGATAGCTGTGGAATCGCCATCAACCGTCTCAGGCTCTTTTGAAGAAAATATCACTGAAGCCTTCTCTTTCTCCTCTGCACTGCCGCCATCCCACGCTGCAGACTTTCCATACAGAGAGGCCGTTGCCTCAAGCAGTTTGTCCTCATAATCACTTTCATCAGGGCTTAATTCCCGGATCCCTTCTATGCTTCCAAAGGTATCAATGGCGTCCTCAGCAGCGCTCCGGCTCTTTGACGCGCCTGATCCGGAGACTTCAACCGGATCTGAGATACTTCCCTCGGAACCTGGCATCGAAGAGTAGCGCACTGTCACCCCCGTGGGCAACGCTCCGGAAAGAAAGACAGTATCCTCAGTGACGAATTTTCCGCCTTCTTCTCTGACAGGCAGGAGTACCTCCCCTGCATCAGTATCCACCTCTACAAAAGCCTTTGTTCTTCCCTCACTGCCGTCCGAATACACGCAGAGGCTCTCCAGAAGCTTCTCGGGACGGTCGAAAGTCACCTCATATCTGTAAGTGATCTCCTTTTCTGCGTAAACCGTTGTCGTGGTCGTTCCCCCTGATATACTGAGATCGGTAGTTTGAGGTCCATACGCAGGAGAATTGCGAAATTCGCGGATCCCCTTAAGGATCGCCTCCCCCGGCACATAGGATACCGCAGCGTAGTCCACGCTGTTATCATCCGGGACATCTCCCACAAGACTCTTTGCTATGAGAAGGTGATTGGAAGGCATGTCCCCTCCGGCGCCACAGAGATTTACCTTTACGCTGAAATCACCCCTGTAATCCGCTGAAGCGGTGGCTAAAAGGCTGCCTTTCTCATAAATGTTCACTTTACCCAATTCTGAAGTCTTTCCCTGCACCGTCACCTCAGGGTTATCCGTCCTCTGAACGGTGGTTATAGTGAGAGGTGCAGCACAGACTGTAGTAACGGGAGAAAGACTATATTGCTGGCTTGAACCCAAACTTTTATCTCTGGAAAGATAGATACGGGGAGTGATTGTCTGTGACTTTCCATTATCTTCTGTCATCCTGACATATACTGAAAAATTCAAAGGGGTACCAGTGCTGCAGCCTTCAGCAGGAAAGACATCCTCATGATCTATCAGCGCCGCCTTCCCGCCGACTGTCGCACCGGACATCTCAGTATAATATATCCCCGAAAGACGTATGCGGTACAGTTCATACCCCTCGGGTATGCTGAGGGTCCCGTCCAGGACATATACGGAATCCTTTTCGGCTTTGTCGGGAGCCTTGGCGAATGATGTCCCGATCAAGGCATCTGTCAGGAATGGGACCTGACCGGAGATCCTGTTAACGGTGCCCGGGATATTCTCAACCTCCGTGATCAGACACTTTTTTTCAGATTCAAGTTTCTTCCACCCGGCAATGTCCGAAGGAACTTCAGGCAGTACGTCATAATACCCTCCCCCGATCAAAACGACTGTAAAGGTACCTGTACCCAACTGCGTACTGGAATCGCTTCCGGAAAAAACCTCCTTTCCGGATGCGTCATAAATAACTGTCTTAAGCTCCTCCGGAGATGAAATGCCATTCCAGTCAAGGATCCCATTCTGGATGAGTCCGCCCTTCTCGATCACACCGAATCCCCGGTTATCAAGTGTCACTGTCGCCAGACACCCCGTTCCATCCAAAGAATCCCCGCAGAGCGCCGGGGCTGTGAAAGTGACTGCAACATCCTTATCTTTCATGTCGTCCCGGAGGCAAATATAAAATCCCCCGTCTTCCTCGGTACACTGTTCTATAACGGCTTTAGTAAGGGTCTTATCATCACCTTCTCCGCTGATGATATTTACGCTGAATACAGGATCCATCACCTGTGTGCTGTCAGCAACAGAGTCCGATATAGCAAGTTGTGAAAGACGGGCAAAGATCATATTTTTCCTGGGCTGAACAGTCAGATTCCGTGTAGTTGAGCCCGTCATTTCAGTCTCCGGAACATCTTCATCCAGATCAAAATATGCATTTTCATTTATGCTGAGATGCGCTTCAACGCCGGACACCATTTCCTCTATGCTGTAATGCCCCGATGCGTCTGTGACCGCAGATGAATGAATAGTCAGACCATCGGTATGCTGAAATGCAGACACAGTCACACCGCCCACAGGAGCCCCTTCCGAAGTAACTGTACCGGAAACAGAAGCAGCGGTTTCACGTTTTTTTATGGTTATTGTGATCCTGCCTTCAGACGGTTCATATACGGTTTGAGAATCTGTCAAGTCATAGTATCTTACATAATCTGAACAGACAGTAGATAAACTGTAAAGTGTCAGCTTCGTATCAGACAGCAGGGTACAGGCGTGGTCGGTCAAAGGGATCATGTCTCCGGATTCAGTCCTCAGATCACAAATGAACTGATCCACAGACAGTTCAGCGCCGTCACTTCCTTTTATGCTCACATCTGCCCTGATCGGGCTGGATGTATTAACAAGAGTCTTTTCAGTATAAAGGGAATCCGGAGTAAAGGACTCTTCCAGCAGATCGTAATATACTCCCGCTATGGTTCCCATCAGCAGGAATCTCCATTCCTTTCCCACAACCATGTCAGCCTTTTCCTCAATAGTCACCTTCACAGAATCATCATTATTTTTTACAATAGTTCTGTGAGAGGATGATCCTCCACCTGTGGCTGAAAGATAGAGAACAGAACCTTTCGGAAAATCCTGAAGTCCGGTGATGGTGAGTTCCATGATCCCCGGGATGTAGTTTTTAGAATCGAAGGAGTATGTTTTGGTCAGTGTTTTTTCACCTGCCCGGAGAGTGAATTCCACACTTTTCAATGTGATATCCTTCATTTCGTCGGTTATCGGATAATTATACTTATATCTCCCGGGGGTTTCCGTCTCCGTCAAAGTAAGAGTAGCGGATTTCCGGGTAATATTATCCTTATCCTCATATTCCAGCACTGCAGTAACTGAATCTGCATTCTCTGAACCGTCGGCGCGCATGGATATAACGGGCGCTTTCGAAGTCCCCACAAGGCCGGTGGTCACACAGGCGTAAACTGATTTCAGCGTTGCCGCTTCACGATATCTCAGCGTGTCGAGTTTCGTTTCCTCAAACACAACCCTTTCGTCGTCTCCTCCTTCCGCAACGAATCCCGAAATGACCGGACGTGACGTGGTTTCATCAGGGTTTCTCACGCCGCTCAGAACGATGGATATTCCGCCAGACTCTGTCACTGCAGATCCGGCTTTAAATTTAAACTGCATGGAATGCCCCCACTTGCCCGGAGTGCCGGTCACCAGGTCTGAAGTTACGGTCGCATCCGAAAAATCGGCATCGGGAAGGACAAGAGAAAAACCGCTTTGCCCGGCTTCAACCGTAAAATTCCTGTCCGGCTTGAGGTTCAGTGTATAGGTTACATTTTCGGCTCCCGTATCTTTATTATCGGGTACAAGGGTGGCTGTAGCCCATGCAGCTTCTTCATCTCCCCCTTCACCCGCAACAGTTACCACGCTCTGGGATCTGGAGCATACGCTCTGGTCACCATGTGCGTTCACATTGGCGTCATCCCAGCATTGTATGTAATAGGTGCCTCCGGGGACCAGAGCTCCCTTGTACGGCTGCCAATCGGGATCAAACGCCGCCTGGTACAGACCGTCAAAGGCGATCTCCACCCGGTTATTCTTCGTCACAGCCTTTCCTGCCCACATATAGAAGGATTTCGAAGGATCGGTACTGTTTATGAGAAACACGCTGTTCAGAGCCGGGGTCTTCTTCGGCTTGACCGGAGGATTGTAGACCAGGGTAAGCTTATCCGTATTTGCAACGGAATAGAGAGGCGTTTCCAAATCCGACGGCGATGCGAAGTAGATGTGCCCTATATATGGATCGTCTCCTGTTCCTTTTCCCTCAACAGCAGCTTCGGTCCTGAACGAAAACGTCAAAGGGATCCCGGACACCGCAACAAGTGCCGCCAGTGTGAGAGCCAGACATTTCTTCAGTTTACTTGATAAGATCATAAGTCCTCGCATTTTTGCCTCCTTCGTAACTAGATATTCCCATTGTCTCCTTCGCGCCTGACCGGTCCGGTGACCGGCTGATCCGAAATATAACCTGATGATTATCATGAGTATAATCTAATAATCATATATCGTCTAATACTACGCTGTTCCGCACCTGCAGAACGGGAATAATGAGTTCATATTCGTGAATGATCCGGAAGGACGGACCGGATTTCGGAGTTCACATATATGAACCTTTGCCGGAACCCCGGAAATAAGGGCTTTGCGCTGCGGGTTCCGGGGCCCGGAACCGGCCCGGAAATCCGGTGCTCGATACGGGTTTACCTGTCAGAGCCTGCCTTCCGGGAGACAGATCCTGCATTTTTTGAAATAGATGAGGAATCGTAGTAATATACTGGCGTCACTGATTGAACGGAAAGTTATCTTTCGCCATGCGGGGCGTATCCTCGGGATGCGCCGTGCGGAAGTGCGGATCTGCTGTCAGCCGGATATGAGACGGAACAGGAGGAGGCATGAAACTCACTACATTTCCCGGGGGCGCTGTCCTTGTGGACTCTGAAGACAGTACCGTAATGATCGATCCTGCGAGGAGCGGGCCGTTTTACAGGAGGTTTCCGGACTGGGGGGATCTTGCGGAGTCAAGGGACTTCCTGCTGACCGGCGCTTCCTCATCCGCAAATAAGGACGTGCCGGTTCTCCTGGAAGCGTTGGACGGGACTGCCTACTGCAGCGAAGAGACAGCCTCAAAACTCGAAAAACATCATGGCGACCCTGACAGGATCGCAATTGTGAGACCGGGGATCAGGCTCATCATTGACGGGCTGACGGTCCTGGTCTGCGAAGGAGAAAGCGAAGGCGTTCTTTCTTTTGAGATCACGGACGGTACAGACACGGTGACCGTGGGGCCGGCAGTGCCGATGCGGCAAAACGGCTGATTACGGGCGCGGCAGACGCGCGGAGCCGGATATCCGGGCGGGATATGTTTCTCCGCTGTATGATCCCCGGGAGATTGTGATATAATAAAAAAGTTGTGCGGCAAAAGAGGCGGACAGATGAGACCTGCTTCTGAGATCCGCTGGGATGTGCGGACGGCAGTGTAGTCGCCGGGCGGGAGATCTTCCTGTCCGGTCAGGATATAGGGAGGAAAAAGGAATGGCAGAGCAAAAGAAAAATGTCGAGCAGATCACGGCCATGGACGTGGATTTCGCCCAGTGGTACACGGATGTTGTGAAAAAAGCGGATCTGGTGAGTTATACCTCGGTGAAAGGCTGCATGGCCATAAGGCCTGCGGGGTTTGCCATCTGGGAACTCATGAAGGCCGAGATAGACAGACGTTTCAAGGAAACGGGAGTCCACAACATGTATCTTCCCATGTTCATTCCCGAATCTCTGCTTAATAAGGAAAAGGATCATGTGGAGGGCTTTGCGCCCGAGGTGGCCTGGGTCACAAAAGGAGGCGGGGAAGACCTTACGGAAAGACTCTGCGTGAGGCCTACGAGTGAGACCCTTTTCTGTGATTATTACAAGAACACGATCCAGTCCTATCGGGATCTGCCCCAGCTCAACAATCAATGGTGCTCGGTGGTGCGCTGGGAAAAGGAGACCAGGCCATTCCTGAGGTCGAGGGAGTTCCTGTGGCAGGAGGGACACACGGCCCATGCCACCGCAGAGGAATCGCATGAGCGCACGATCCAGATGCAGAACGTGTACGCTGATTTCTGTGAGCAGACTCTTGCGATCCCCGTGATAAAGGGTCAGAAGACAGAAAAGGAAAAGTTCGCCGGAGCCGTGGATACATACACCATCGAGGCCCTGATGCATGACGGAAAAGCCCTTCAGTGCGGAACATCCCACGATTTCGGCGACGGATTCGCCAGGGCTTTCGACGTGCAGTACACGGGCAAGGACAACAAACTTCAATACGTGCACCAGACCTCTTTCGGTATGACCACCAGGATGATCGGCGCCGTGATAATGGTGCATGGCGACGACTCGGGACTTGTGCTCCCTCCCGCAGTTGCGCCTGTTCAGATAATGATCATCCCTATCCAGCAGAAAAAAGAGGGGGTCCTGGAAGCCGCCAACAGGCTGCTTGAGGCTCTGGGAGATTTCCGGGTAGCCCTGGATGACTCGGACAGAAGCCCGGGATATAAATATGCGGAACAGGAAATGAGAGGCATACCTCTTCGCGTGGAGCTCGGCCCCAGGGATCTGGAGAATGGCAGCTGCGTGATCGCCAGAAGGGACAACGGCGAAAAGGAAGAGGTCAGGATAGACGACGTTCCTTTCCGCGTAGCGGAGCTCCTCAGACAGATCAGGGACGACATGTATGAACGCGCAAAGAAGCGCATGGAAGAGCGTACCTGGGCAGCGAGGAGCATGGATGAGATGAGAGAGATCTTCTCTGACCGTTCCGGATTTGTAAAGGCCATGTGGTGCGGCTGCCGCGAGTGTGAAGACGCCCTCAAGGAAGAACTGGCCGTGACCAGCCGCTGCATCCCTCTCGATCAGGAAAAGATCGACGACAAGTGCGTGGTCTGCGGAAAGCCTGCAGAAAAGATGGTTTACTGGGGAAGAGCTTATTGATGGCGGATCTGATCCCGGATGTAATACTGGATACGGCCTTAGATGCGCTTAAGCTTCTGCCCTTCCTTTTCGTTACATATCTGATAATGGAGTATCTTGAGCACCGCGCCGGGGACGGGATGAGACTTAAGGTCCTGTCTTCCGGCAGGCTCGGACCTCTGGTGGGGGCCTCCTTGGGAGCCCTGCCTCAGTGCGGCTTCTCGGCTGCGGCTTCATCTCTGTATTCCGGGGGTGTGGTGACCGCGGGCACCCTCATAGCGGTCTATATGTCCACGTCCGACGAGATGCTTCCCATGCTGATCTCGGAGAGAAAGGAAGTCTCGCTTATATTGTCGGTCATTGCAATAAAGGCGGCGGCCGGGATGCTCTGCGGATTTCTGGTGGATCTGGCCTACAGAAAGGTCTCTCCCGCCCATATGGGAAAGGAAAAGACCATAGCCCGGATGTGCAGGGAAGAGCATTGCAGCTGCGAAAAGGGGATATTGGGATCTGCCGTCAGGCATACCCTTGAGATACTTGGCTATATCTTTGCGGTGACTCTTGTGCTGAACCTGCTGATCGAGTTTCTCGGGACAGAGTTCCTCAGGAGTTCCCTTTTCGGGACCCCTCTTCTGTCGGAGATGCTGGCTTCGCTTGTGGGCCTCATCCCCGGCTGCGGCGCGTCGGTCACGATCACCCAGCTCTATATCGAGGGGATAATACGTCTGCCGGTGATGCTCAGCGGACTCATGTGCGCCACCGGATCCGGTCTCATCGTGCTTTTTCGCACCAACAGGGATATGAAGGATAATCTCCGCATCCTGGCGCTCCTTTATGCTCTTTCAGTGGGCGTGGGGGTGCTTCTTGAACTCATCCGGCTGGTCTGAAAATCCGTTTGATATTACCTGAAAAATAAGTGGCTGCGGGCAGCGCTTTATTGCGCCTTCTGCATAAGATCCGTTACTTTTGCGAAGTCTTCAAGGGCCAGGGTCTCGCCCCGGGCGTTTTCGCTTAAGCCGGCCGATAGCAGGGCCTGCCGCAGATCGTTTTTGTCGTATCCTTCCAGGGCAGATACGGCGTTCACCAGGGTTTTTCGCCGCTGGGAGAAGGCCGCCCTTATTATCCGGAACATGGCGGAAGGGTCAGCGACGCTGACGGGGGGAGTCTCTCTTCTTGTGAGCCGGATCACCCGGCTTTGAACCTTCGGTGCCGGGAAAAAGGCGGATGGCGGAACGTCAAGGAGATCCTCTGTCTCGCAGTGCCAGGATACGGCGTAGGATATGGCTCCGCAGAGATGGCTCCCGGGGGCTGCGGTCAGCCGCTCCGCCGCCTCCTTCTGGACCATGACCGTGATCTGCCATACGGAAGGGGATTCCTCCAGAAGCTTCATGATCACGGGGGTGGTGATGTAGTAGGGCAGATTTGCCACAACTTTAAGTCTGTCTCCGGCCGCCAGTTCTTCAATGTCCGCTTTCATGATGTCGGTCTTTATTATTTCGGTATTATCGAAGGCTGCGGTCTTTTCCGACAGACCCGGGATCAGTGATGAGTCTGTCTCAACGGCTGTGAGTCTTTTGCACATGGGCGCCAGGCGGAGGGTGAGCACCCCGGTGCCGGCACCTATTTCAAGCACGTGATCGTCCTTATTTACATTGGAGAGGGAGGCGATCCTGTCGGCAATGCCCATATCCTTAAGGAAGTTCTGGCCCAGGGATTTTTTCGGGCGGACGCCCTTATTATTCTGCTTTGATATTGAAGAGCGCGCATGCGTTTTCATATGTGTATCTCTCCACTTCCTCCACGGACTCATTCCTGAGTCCGGCGATCTTTCTGACCACGTACTTAAGGTTTGCGGGTTCGTTCCTCTGCCCCCTGAAAGGCTCCGGGGACAGATAGGGGCTGTCCGTTTCCAAAAGAATGCATTCCTGCGGCAGCGCTTTCACCGTTTCCTGCAGCTTCCTCCCGTTTTTGAATGTGACCACGCCTCCTATCCCGAAGCGCCATCCCAGTTTCACACAGATCTCTGCCATCTCGGGAGAGTAGGAATAGCAGTGGAGAGTCCCGGTGACTCTTCCTTCGAAGCTTTTCAGGATATCAAGTGTGTCCGCTGCCGCGTCTCTTGAATGGATCTCCACGGGAGCATTTAAATCCGCGGCCAGTTCCATGAACCGCCTGAACCACTTTTTCTGTGTTTCTCTGGGGACGTCGCCCCGGTGATAATCGAGACCTATCTCCCCTATTGCCGCAACTTTGTCGTTTTTCAGATACATATCTCCGATCGCATGGACATCCTCTTCGGTGAGACCTGCGCAATCGTCGGGATGGACCCCGACTGCGGCATAAATAAAGGGGTACCGGCTGCTCATGGTCACGGAGGCCTCCGATTCCGCGAGGTTTGCGGAGGCGTTGATCACTTTTCCGATTCCGGCGGTCCCGAGGGAGTCCAGGATCGCGGCCCTGTCCGGGTCAAATGCGGCGTCGTCCAGGTGGGCGTGGGTATCGAATATCATCTTTCCTCCTTAGGGTCACTCCGTTTCCGCCCGGGCGCTCTCCTCTGCGGAAGCGGGGCTTTTCGGCTGCGGGGGGCGGGACCGGAGCGGCGTTTACAGATCCGACAAGATTATACAACAATACTCACATAAAATGATGTTAAGGTCAA
>JAEELB010000227.1 GCA_016288705.1 Lachnospiraceae bacterium
CTGGTGCAGGGAGCGGATACGGGCAGCAGCACTCCCGATCCCAAAGCCCCGCTTGCGGATTTCGGCCTGAGCTTCTACATAGACCAGACCGCCGATTATGATCCGGAGATCATGTGGAATTCAAGCCTCGGAACAGCGGTGGACAGGAAAACGGGGAAGGCCATCACCCTTACCCAGGAGGAGACAGATGCGGGCATCACGACTTCGGACAAGGTGCTTGCAAAGTATTTCGACGAATCGAAAGCAAATGAGGAGCATAGTCAGATATCCAAATATACGATAAAGGGTTCCGACATCGAACTGGAAATGATGGTGGAGGATGAAGAAGGAGCCCCTACCGAATCCGGAAAGACCGAGTACTGGTCCCTTAAGAAGGGCGTGGGATACGAGAAATACAATGATCATGCCCTCAAACTGATATGTGAAGCGCCTCTTCTGACTTCCATTAATGTGTCGGGCTCGGACAGAAAAGTCATACTGGACGTCAACAGCTTTGACATACAATTGGCCAATCATTCCGAGACCTCCGCGGCGGCTCTCAGAGTTGACGGGGCTACTCTCACCATACAGGACACCTTCAATACCACCGGAGCGGAGCTTGCGGTGGGTAATAACGCCACTATGACGATAACCAACGGCGGACGCCTCATTATCGCCGACACGGCCCAGCTTGAGGTGGAGTATGACGCCGCCTCCGTCTCGGCAAACACAACCCCCACCCAGAAACTGAATAACG
Source organism: Lachnospiraceae bacterium (assembly GCA_016288705.1). Taxonomy (GTDB): domain Bacteria; phylum Bacillota; class Clostridia; order Lachnospirales; family Lachnospiraceae; genus JAEELB01. The sequence goes on from JAEELB010000227.1 coordinate 737, forward strand.
GCGTGATCTCGGTTACCAACGGGGGCGTTATCGAGAATCACGGCATCATCACCGTTGAAGGTAAGGAAGGAAAGCCTCAGAACGCCGCCGACGCAGGCGCCATCGTGAGAGATTACAGCAACGCCGTTATCACCATAGGAGAGGGCGGGACCATTGAGAACCATGGCTGCATGCTTGTGAACGGCGTGCTCTACAATCTGGGGACCCTTAAGAATGACGGAAAGTACAGTGACACCATCACTTCAAACGACCCCGACAAGGGGACCTTTACTTATCATAAGGGTCTGCAGCTCTCGTGGAAGGACGACATCACCCAGGGACACACCGCTCCCGGAGTACTGCATAACGGCGTTGATGAAAACGGAGTCGTCCATGCGGATGCAAAACTGGAAAATAAGGGCGACATCGTGATGATACCCGGCTACTTTGAGAATTATGCATCGGTGGACAATCAGGAAACGGGAAAGATCTATATGTGCGCCGTGGATGAGATAGTGATCCCCATAACGCCCTATGCGGATCAGCCCCTTGTCACGGAAAAGAGGATCGACCTCGGATACAACGAAAACAGCTACTTCATCAACAACAGCACCGGTATAGTCGGAAACAGCGGAGAGATCAGGACTGCGGATGTGGAGATAGTCAGCAACGGACGTACCGGCGATATCATTTCGGATGAGAGCAGATATTTTGAGGATCTGAATATCAGCAGCGAAGGCAGTGTGGAGAACTGCGGACTGATATCCGTAAATGCTCTCTATGCCGCTTCGGAAGTGACCAATTCCGGCAACGGAATGATCGGGACGGTTATCCTGCGACCGGGTTACGACCGGTCATCCGACGGCAGATTCACGGACAGCAGTTCAAAGAAAGGATCAAAGGTCTACAACGGTTCCAGGACAACCACGGAAGGCACCGACGTATGGACCTATCACAGGATGAAGTCCCTGAAGGTATCCGACGACACCAGGGTCCAGACCGCAAAACCCGGCGACAGGGTGAATTGGACCCTTACGGCAGAGGATGACGGCCAGGGAAAGGATGTAGTATACCGTGTGCGTGGATTCTCGGTGAATCCCGCGGTATTTTTCGGCTATACCGACATTCATCCCGGTGAACCCGTAGAGATCACCAGCCCCGTTCTCCCCTATATTCGTGGAAACGCCGTCTATGCGTTCATTGCCGATAACGGTTCGGATGAAGCAGGTTCTGATTCGGACAATGCTGTCGTAAAGGTGACCGGGGACGGATTCATCAGACCCCTGGCCGTTCAGGGACCCGGAGAAGACCGGCATCTCGTATATAACGGAGCGGAGCAGAAACTGGCCACCCAGGGATATATCCCCGGAGGCAGGGTGATGTATAAGTTTAAGGGGGATACGGAAGATAAGTTCAGCACGCAGATCCCCACGGCGAAGAATGCGGGGACCTATGTTGTGGATTTCAAAGCCGTGAAGGCTGACGGAGCCGTGGTCCCGGGAACCACGGGTGAGATAACCGTGACCATAGACAAAAGAGAAGCCTTCATAGCGGCGGATGACAGGATATGCAAAAAAGGCGCGGAAGCAAAGCCCCTGACTTATGTCTCCTACGGCATCGTAAAAGCCGATGAGGCTTCCCTCGCCATTTCTCCCGTCTGTCCCGAATTTGACCGTGATACCGTGGGAGAGTATGAAGTATTTGTCAACTATACTTCCAATGACAATTACACCGTAACCGTCTTCAACGGAACCTGCACCGTGATCGATACTCCCGCCGAGCTTGAGGTGGGAGTGCAGGCAGTGATGGACGGCTTCGGACTGGGCAAGACCATCAGCGTAAATATCTCTTACGAGACCGATGATGAGTCAAAGGTATCCACTGTTTATTACAGCATAAAAGAGCCGCTTGACGGTACAAACTACAAGGAAAAGGGGATTACCGTGGTTCCCACCTTCGGCGGGATGGGGATACAGGAAATGTATTACTATGTGGACACCCCCGACGGCGGAGCCGGCGGAAGCAAACCAGTGGTGATAGTGAAGGCTGATCAGAAAGCCCCCGAAAATGTTAAGGGAGAAGTTGCTCTCACAGGTGCTCCGGGACTTCTTACGGGGCTTGTTCCCTTCAACGCCGATCATGTGTCGATGGAATTCAAAAGGACGGATGCAGAGGATTACAGGAGAGTTTCAAGGATCGCGGAGGTGGTTCCCGAAGGATATTACCTTGTGAGGTACCAGGGCGACGAGCATTACAATCCGTCACCTGAGATCATGGTGGAGCTATTTGCAAACAAGACTATGACTGCAACGTTTTACAGTAACGGAGGGAGCGAGATTCCGGCCGTCACCGGTCTGGAATACGGCGATGTCATAGAACAGCCCGAGGATCCCGTAAAGGAAGGATTTGAGTTCGGCGGCTGGTACGCTGACAAGGATCTCACGAAGCCGGCGGATTTCAGAAAGCTGGTGGGAACCGGCACCGAGACCGGGTACAGTTTTTACGCAAAGTGGAATACGAAAGAACCTGTCATATGGGCCGTGAGCTTTGATGTGAACGGGAAATCCGCCACGGCGCCTTACACCCAGAGAGTGGAGGACGGTTCCAAAGCCGTAAGGCCGGAGGATCCAGTTTGTGACGACTTTACCTTTGAGGGATGGTACGAGGAAAAGGAGTGTATTACCCTCTTTGATTTCAATACTCCGGTGAAGGAGGACTACACACTCTATGCCAAATGGAAGCCCGTTGAGGTTCTCTACTGGACCGTAAGCTTCGATCTGAACGGCGTTCCCGGAACGCCTCCCGCAGAGCAGAGGATAGAGAACGGAAAAGAGGTGACGATCCCCGCCATTCCGTCAGTTGAAGGACGCACCTTCACAGGCTGGTTCACGGACAGGGAATGCACGGAGTATTATGACTTTACCTCTCTGGTCACAAAGAACTTCACATTGTATGCCGGCTGGGAAGATATACTGTCCCTGGGGATATGGAATCTCTTTGAAGACAATTCCACGCATTTCTTTGACGTCGGGGATATGACCGTTTCCTCAAATGTGCCGAACAGCAACGCGAAGTCAAAGCAGTTTTACGATGCTTCATTTTCAGGCTCCACCATTACCGTGAAGGTCACGGGAGACCGTAAAAAGGCGGCGAAACCGGCAAATTCAGTCCTTGAGTTTGACCTGAAGGAAGAGGGGACAGTAGTGGTATATGCGCTTCCTGTGTGTTATGTGAAGCCTTCATTTAAGCTCAGCAGCAAGTCCGGAACCGTGAAAAAGGGAAGCGCGGCCACGCTCAGCACCAACCTTCTGTACAAGACTTCCGCCGGCCTTTTTGAACCCTTCGATATGGAAAAGGTTGAAGTTTCGGGCATTCCCGGCGTCAACAAGACGACGGACGGTACAGTTGAGATAACCGCAAGCGATGCCGTAAAAGGCAAACTCAAATTCACACAGGAGGGCTGGGATACCCCGATAGAACTTCCCTATACCGTAAAGGCTTCCGAGAAGGACGTGATCTTTGCGGATACCAAAGGACTTAAGACCGTAGTCCTCAACAGGGAATTAATGGATAAACAGACCTTTACCTTTAACGTGTCCCTCAACGGAAAGACGCCCGAACCCGGAACTGTCGAGGTTGTGGACAGCAAGGGTTCGCATCTGGCAGCGAAATGCACAGACGCGTCAGGAAAGCTGGAAGGCGGAAAGCTTGTGCTCGCCATCCCCGATGATCACGCAAGCCTTAAGGACGGCAATTATACCATCACCCTTAAGACCGCCACGGGAAAGGCGAACATAAAAGTAAAGGTCACTTCAAAGCCTTTGAGCGGTTCCGTCAGCCTTAAGATCAGGAGAAAGTTTGACGTGGTGTCGGGAGAGAGCATGATCGTGGTGCCTACCCTCAAGGAAGTGGGAGGAACTCTGGTTGACGCCTATATCAACTATGATGACTACGACGATGACGACGAGGGATACGGTTTTATGTGCTCTTTGACGGAGGCGAAAAACATAGAGGTGTCCTCCGATGAGGCAAGATACACCAAGGACGATCTCGATATCGGAGATATAGACTTCGTCCTCGTTCTGGATACCGAAGAAGGCTATGAGTATGTGAACGCCTCGCTGAAAAAAGTGAAGGCAAAGAAATCCACCCCCAAGGCATTCGCGGGTCAGGTGGTGATCCCGGGGGCTGTGGCGGATGCATCCGACGGCACTGAGGTCATAGCCTGCGCGAACATTATAAGCACCTGCAGATCCGGCGGTTTCTACAGAATGGTGGCTACCGGCTTGGCCGAACCCGATCCCGAAAAGACTAAAAATGTCGTTGCATCGGTGAGTGAATATGATCCGTCCGTTGTCTGCATAAAGAAACTGACCGGCAAGTCCGGCAAGGCAGTGGTCAAAGTCTCTTATCCGGGAGGAGTCAAAAAAACAGTCACCATAAAGGTGAAGAGACAATAGTACCGGGGAGGACAGAGCGTTGGTATCCGTCATCATACCCGTGTACAATATGGCCTCGGGCAACAGGCTCAGATTCTGCCTTGAGAGCATAGTGAGGCAGAGCATCGGGCCGGATACCATGGATATCATCGCAGTGGACGACTGTTCACGGGACGATTCAATGAGCATCCTTGAAGAGTACGGGGATGCGTATCCCGGCAGCTTCAGGGCTGTACGGCACGAAAAAAATCTGAGACAGGGAGGGGCAAAGAATACCGGCCTCTCCCTGGCAAGGGGGGAATGGATCTCATTCATCGATGCGGATGACTGGATAGATCCCCTGTTCTATGAAAAACTCATTTCCCTGGCGGAAAGCTCCGGAGCCGATATGGCGGGGTGTGACTACAGATATACCGATGTCCAGAGCTTTGAGGGGGGAGAACCGGTCGCAATGAATCTTCCGGAGCAGACCGGTCCCCTGGACGACGACAGATACAGAAGCCTGATCATTAAGGGCGGCTCTCTCGTGACAAAGATCTACAGGAGAGAGCTTTTTGAGGATCCTCCCCTCAGGTTCCCGGAGGGGATATTCTATGAAGACAATGCTGTTGCCGCCTCTCTGATGCTCAGGAGCAGGCACTTTGAATACATACCCGAACCCATGTATTATTATTACAGATACGGATCCTCCACCACCACCAGGATCACTGAGGACAGGTGCAGGGACAGGGAAAAGTCCGCGGAGTACATGCTTCGGAAGGCCCGGGAGGACCACAGCCTCGTGAGGTACGGCCCGGAATACGAGTATGTATTTACCCGGAATTACTACATAAACACACTGTTTTCCTATGTGCGAAATGTGCGCCCGGTATCGGCGTCATACGTGAAGGCTCTGGGGGACCGGATCAGGGAGGCGTTTCCTGATTTCCGGGAGAATCCCTATTATTTGAAGCTTACGGATCCCGAGGAGAGAAAGTACATAGAACTGCAGCAGAGAAACACGCTCTTATTTATATTAAAATACCGCGCCCTCTGGTTTTACAGGGATATGAGGAAAGCGCTTTCCCGGCGCGGCTGACGGAAGCAGCAGAGGACCGCGCATTCCGGATGGCGGATAAAGGGACACAGGTTCAGGCTTACAGGGAGGACTACCGGCATGGATGACTGCATAGCGATAATAACCGCCAGAGGCGGAAGCAGGAGGATACCCCGCAAGAACATAAAGGACTTCCTGGGGAAGCCCATAATAGCCTATTCAATAGAGGCCGCTCTCACGTCGGAGATATTTTCCACTGTGATGGTGTCGACGGATGATGGGGAGATCCGGGACGTGGCCCTGAAATACGGGGCTGAGGTGCCTTTCTTAAGATCGCCTGATACTTCCGGGGATTACGCAACCACGGCGGATGTACTGAAGGAGGTCCTGACCCGGTACAAGGATGAGGGCGTAGGATTCAAATACGCCTGCTGTCTTTATCCCACCGCCCCCTTTGTAACTCCGGAAAAACTGAAACGCGCCATGGAACTCCTGCGTTCCGGAAGCTATGACTGCGTGCTTCCCGTGACCCCTTTTTCATTTCCCGTGTACAGGGGTATGGTGCTCAAGGACGACAAGGCCTTCTACCGCTGGCCCGATTTCTCAAAGAGACGGTCCCAGGATCTGGAGACCCTTTACCATGACTGCGGTCAGTTTTATATGTTCCGGGTCAAGAGATTTATGGAGACGGGAGAACTCATCGACGACAATACCGGCGCCATGACGGTCCCGGAGACCGAGGTCCAGGACATAGACTATGAGACCGACTGGGATATCGCGGAGATGAAATATACCCTTTTCCTTAAGAGACGCGCCGGGAATGACGGCGATGCCGCCAAGGGGAAATGAAGCGGGCTCCCGTGGACAGGATCACCGGAAGGGAACTTCATGATGAGCGCTGAGGGCAGACAGGAAATGACGGCTCCCGCTCCGGCTGAAGGAGGGGAGGGAAAGCTGTCCTTCCGCGAAGCCTGCCCTGAGGATGAAATGCTCCTCCTGTCCTGGACAAACGATCCGGAGACCCGGAAGAACTCCTTCAACAGCGGCCCTGTATCCCCGGAAACCCATCATGTCTGGTTTTCACGGAGGCTTTCCGACAAAAACTGCGTCATTTTGATATTTTTCCGCGGGGACGAACCCGCAGGCCAGGTCAGACTGGAATGTGAAAATGATACAGCACGGATAAGCTACAGCGTGGACAGGGAGCACCGCGGGAAAGGGTACGGTAAGGAGATGGTGTCCCTGGCCATAGGTTACGCGCTGACAGGACGACCGGAGATAAAGGCCTTCAGGGCTGAAGTAAAGCCCGACAACATTCCTTCCCTCCGGATATTCGGAAGCCTCGGTTTTACAGAGGTTTCATCCGATGATAAAAACGTCTGCTTCATTCTCGTTAAGCCGGAGAAGCTGCCGAAATGATCGAAAAGCTGTACATCAGGGCGGACGGAAACGCCGCCATTGCCACAGGCCACATAATGCGGTGCCTCTGCATAGCGTCGGAGGTGAACAGTCTGTCACCGGTCCCGGTCTCGTTTATAGTGTCGGACAGGGAATCCGGAGAGATGCTCAAGAGCCGCGTGGACTCGTTTCCCCAGGAAGTGAGGATCTCCAGCATAGTGGAAACCGGAGTGCCCTACACCGAACCCTCAAAGGAGCTGCACTTCCTCAGGGGGCTTTTTACGGATGAGCCCAACGGCTTTCTCCTCTGTGATACTTATTACGTCGACAATTCTTATTTTTCCGCCCTCTCAGACAGGGTAAGGATCGGTTTTATCGACGACCTTCACGCCTTTGATCCCGAGGTGGATGTACTTATCGACTATTCGCCCGGGGAGCATATTCCCTGGGATTCACCCGGAAGCGCCCTCCTCGGGGCGGGGTATGCTCCGGTGCGAAGGGAGTTCAGGGACGCCGTATTCACCGTCAGAAACAGGGTCTCCAGGATCCTGGTCTCCTGCGGGGGAGCGCAGAACGAATGGACGGACAGGATACTCCGTGAGCTTTCCGATATTCCGGGAGTGACGCCCATGCCCTTTACGGACCGGGTCTCGGAGGAATTCACGGCGTCCGACATTCTCGTAAGCGCCGCCGGCTCGACCCTTTACGAAGCTACCGCACTTGGGATCCCCACTGTCAGCGTGGTCACGGCGGACAATCAGATATCGGGGGCGATGGCCTTTGACAGGCTTCACGTGATCCCCTTTGCGGGAGATCTGAGACAGGGGGATGCTTCATTTAAGAAACTGCATGAACTGGTATCCGGTCTGTCCGCGGAAGGCTCCTTTGCCGAAAGATCCGGGAGGAGCGATATCATGAGGTCGCTGGTGGACGGGCAGGGAGCCCGGAGGATAGCCCAAGCGATACTGGGATGAAATATGTTAAAATGAAAAAGCATCAGAAATACATACAGGCGCACGCCTGAGTGCAGCCGTATCATACAGAGGAGGAATGGAATGAGCAGGATAATGCTGGTGGACGACGACGGAGATATGGCCAGGATCACGGGAAGATGGCTGGAAAAGGCGGGGCATGAGGTGACTCTCGCAGTTTCCGGAAAAGAGGCTTTGAGCATGGTGGGGAGTGTCCGGCCGGACCTCATCATCCTTGATTACGCCATGCCTGAGATGGACGGGCCCGCGGTTTTTGAAGCTCTCAGATCCGACCCCGCAAATAAGGACATACCCGTTCTCTTCAGAACGGGAAAGGACGACGGAGACTCGGAAGAGATCCTCAACAGGCTCAGGCCCGACGGCATAGTCCTGAAGTCTGAGGGCAAAGTCCCCCTCATGGATGCAGTGGGAAAACTTCTCCCGGGTTGATCCCGGCAGCAGGGTATCCCCTCTCCGGGGGCCGTGATATTCCGGTGAACCCTACAGGGTCATCCTGAAGAAGGATTCGGTAAAGAATCTGTTTATGGAATCGATGATGGTCTCCTTTGAGGAGGTCTTCAGGAGATAACCGTCCGGCCTGTACTGCAGGACGCTGTAAACCTGGTCTTTTTCGTTCTTGCCGGTGAGGAAGATTATGGGGATAGTGGAGGTGTCCGGATCCTGGCGAAGGGTCTTTATGAGCTCGAGACCGTCCATCCCGGGCATCTCATAATCCAGGAGGATGAGATCCGGTATCACCGCGGAAAGGCCGTCCAGCAGTCCCCTGGCGTCCTTGAAGCATGACAGGTTCACGTAAGGGGAGAGCCAGCCGGAAATGATCGACAGATAATTCTCGTCGTCATCCACAATATAGACCGCTTTCTCCCGGTGATGCTCCGTCAGCAGGCTTGAAAAGTATTCCATGTCGTCCAGAAAGGGGCGGATCTCCACGGGTCTGGGATAGCACCTGGAAACACGGTAGGAGCCTCTCGATCTCATGGCCACCTCTATATCGTTGGAATCTCCCGTGAGGATCAGGACCTTGGAATCATCCTGACACACCTCTCCCAGCAGGCTCATGGTGACTCCGATATGTGAATCGTCATGAAACTCCGGGAAATAAATGACTATGTCGGCATCGAATCTGTGATTGATTATGAGGTCCGGGCTGTCGGGCACGGATATCACCTTGTAACCCTTGTCGGTGAGGTTCTTTTCTATCCCTTTTGTAAATATCCCCTGGCTTGACTGTACGAAAAGCACGCTTTTGCTGTTGTCGGTCTTGCGTACCTTCTCAGGTTCCTTTTTCTTCTCCACCGATTCTTTCAGCATGCTCCTTATTTCTTCGTCATCCTTGAGAGAACTCAGGAGGGTGTCGAAGCGCCTGTATTCAAATAAGAGCAGCGGCGTATCCAGCCTGATCTTTGCATATTCGCCGGTCCCGGCCCATTCCTCAAGATCAGCCGCCATTTTCCCCAGATCTCTGGCGCCCACAAGCCTGGCCATGCTCTTCAGGGAGTGGACGTCCAGCTTAAACGCCGCCCAGTCTTCCTTCTGGAGGTGAGTGGCGATATCCGCGGATTTATCCATGATGGAGGAATAGAATACCGAGAGGGCGTTGACGTAATCCTCCGCGCTCCCGCAGTTGCTTATCCCCGCCACCAGATCGATGCGGGGGACGATCTTGAGACACATGGGAAGCTTGTCCAGTTCCTCCCGGGCATCCTCCTCGCTGCTGATGACCTTTTCCGGAGGCGGTGTCTTGTCATCCTGCGGAAGATACCGGCTGATGATCTCTGACAGCTTTCCGGGCTCCACCGGCTTTATGAGGACATCGGAAAAGCCCGCCGCCTTGTAGAGGTTGATGTTCTTCTTCCCCTCTTCCGTTGTATGGCATATAACGGGGATGGTCTTCCCCTTTTTCTTGAAGATGTCATGAAGCGCGGTAAGGGTGTCGATCCCGTCCATATCCGGCATGCGGTGATCCAGGAAAATAAGGTCGTAGTCGTATTTCTGGCACAGTTCAAGGCATTTATAGCCGCTTTCCGCCTGATCGGAGATCACCCTTCGCGAAGCGAGAAGGGATGACATTATCATCCTGTTCACCGAAAGATCGTCGACTATCAATACCCTTGAATTTGTATTTTCCATTGAGCGCATTTCCTCTGTGTGACCGGCGTGAGCCGTCTTATCTGTCCGTATCCCGGCATTCGGGGACGGGGGAGCCCTTTTCGGGCCTGCAGTGATCCTCCTGCATCTGTACTATATTATCATTTTCCTGCCCTTCGGTCTACCTGACTGTTCCGAAGGGACTTTTCAGCCGGAGGGATGATTGATACTGCGTCCGTCTGAAGCGGACGCAGCCATAAGGCTGCTATGGGAAACACGAGACTTTGATCGTGTGAGGCTTCACATCTGCGGGAATATCATATAAAATAAGAGCCGGAACGAGAGCTGCTCCTGAGGGCCTCAGGGCAGCCGGATCATAAGTTACGATCGGTGCGGGACAGGTAGAGATATGGATTGGGTGGCGGTAGTAGACGACGAGGATTTCAACAGAAAGACCATCGGACGTATCCTGAAGAAACAGGATATCATCGCGACGGAGCTGGGTTCCGGAGAAGAACTCCTGGATTTTATTTTCGTTAAGGGAAACAGGCCGGATCTGATACTCCTTGATATAGTGATGCCCGTAATGGACGGTTTTGAAGTGCTCAAAAGGCTTCAGCAGGGCATGCCGGAGGACGACAGGATACCCGTGGTGTTCCTGACCGGCGAGTCCAGGGATGAGGTCGAGATGAAGGGGCTCAGGATGGGAGCCGAAGACTTTATCAGAAAGCCTGTCTTTCCCGATGTGCTCCTGCACAGGGTGAACAGGATAATCGAACTTTCCCGGATACACAGATCCCTTACTCTCGAGATAGAGAAGAGGGCCGCCGAATGTGAGAACCTGTCCATGCATGTGGTGCAGACCCTGGCGGAGGCCATAGACGCCAAGGATACTTATACAAACGGCCATTCGGACAGGGTGGCCAGATACTCCCGTGAGATAGCGAAGAGATACGGCTATTCCGAGAGGCAGCAGGAGGATATCTACATGATGGGCCTCCTCCATGACGTTGGGAAGATAGGCGTTCCCGACGCCATCATCAACAAACCCGGAAGGCTCACCGACGAGGAATTTCAGAAGATAAAGGAGCACCCCGTGGTGGGGGACAGGATCCTGAAGAAGGTAAAGGAGATGCCGAAGCTCTCCATAGGCGCCAGATGGCATCATGAGAGATATGACGGCAGAGGCTACCCCGACGGACTGAAGGGAGATGAGATCCTGGAAGAAGCCAGGATCATAGCGGTGGCGGACGCGTATGACGCCATGACGAGCCACAGGAGCTACCGCGACATACTCCCCCAGGAAACCGTCAGAGGGGAGATCGAAAAGGGAAAGGGAACCCAGTTCGATCCCGTCTTTGCGGACATAATGCTCAGAATGATCGATGAAGATAAGGAATATCGGATGCATGAAGAATGATAATAACGGAGCAAAGGGAATAAAGGGAAATATCATTCCCATCGCCGTTGCAGGCTGCCTGATAATAGCCGTTATTCTGACCTTTGGGACCGTGAGGCTCGGGCGCACCGCAGGCAGAGACACAAAGGAGGCTGTCAGGAACGTGAGTCTCCTGTATCTGAGCGAACTTGCGGGCAGAAGGGAGCAGGTGGTCTCATCCGCCCTTGACGGATATGTGAATGATCTGGATATAGCCATAGGTCTCCTCACGGATGAGGATATGCAGAGCATCGAAAACCTCCAGGCCTACCAGGCCAGGATAAGGCAGCTGTACCGGCTGGACAGGTTCGCCTTCGTGGATACTAACGGCCTTATCTACACCTCCAGAGGGACCAGAAACGACATCGATCAGTACGGAAAGGATCTGGTGAACCTGAGTGAACCGGAGATCCTGATCAAAAATCTCAACACCAGGAACAAAAAGATCGTGGTCGCCGTTCCCGTGGACAACATGAAGGTCGAAGGCGTAACCCTCACCACCTGCTTCATGGAGATAGACATGGACGAGATGCTTAAGAACGTGTCCCTCCAGTCAAACAACAGCACCACCTTCTGCAATATCTACTCCAGGAGCGGAGTGGCTCTTACGGAAATGGTCCTGGGAGGTCTTGCGGTCGAGGACAATCTTCTGGACGCCATGAAGAATGCCGGGTACGAACCGGGCTACTCATACGAACTGTTGGAGAAGGATTTTTCCGGCGGCGTAAGCGGAGTGGTGTCATTTACCTACAACGGCATAAGCGAAACCCTGTACTATGTGCCGGTGCACGGAACGGACTGGATGCTCACCTATCTCATCCGTGAGAGCGTCATCGGAGAACAGATCAATTCGATATCCGACACCATCATTTTGCGTAGCCTTCTGCAGTCCGTCCTCACCGCCATCGTGCTCCTCGTTATGTTTATCCTGATCTTCATACAGCAGAGACAGGTTTCGAGGGCCGCCATCGACAGGGAGGTCTCCGAGACCGAGAACCGTATCAGGCAGCAGGAGCTGGAAGAACAGCTGGCGATGCAGGAGGAACTTCTGGAGCAGGAAAAGAAACGGGCGGAGCAGGACAAGATGATCACCGCGCTCTCCTCGGATTACCGCTGTGTTTATTATGTGGATCTGGACACGGACGATGCCATATGCTACAGGCGTGAGGCGGATACGGTGCTTCCTTATCAGACCGGGGATCATTTCCCCTTCTTCAGCACTCTGAGCGGATACGCCGACGAGTATGTGGCGCCGGAATACAGGGAAGGCTTCATGGATTTCATCAACCCTGCCGCAGTGAGGAAGGCTCTTGCGGATGAGGTGGTCATCTCCTTCCGGTACCTCACCGTAAGGGAGGGGAAGGAGAGCTATGAGATGCTCCGCATGGCCGGGGTCAGACATCCCGACGACAGGGATGACAACAGGGTTCACGCCATCGGGGCGGGCTTTGCGGATATCGATGCGGAGATGAGGGAATCCATGGCCAGGAGAAAGGAACTGTCCGACGCCCTGAAGTCGGCGGAGGACGCCAGCAGAGCCAAGAGCGGCTTTGTGTCCAACATGTCCCATGAGATCAGAACTCCCATCACTGCCATCCTCGGCATGAACGAGATGATCCGGAGAGAAAGCAACGACGCAAACATCCTGTCATATGCCGAAAATATCAATAACGCCGGCATCAGCCTCCTGGGCATCATCAGCGATATCCTTGATTTTTCAAAGATCGAGGCAGGGCGGATGGAACTCACGAACGAGAGCTACTCGCTCAGGTCTCTCCTTGACGATCTGTACAACCTGATCCGTTTCAGAGCGGAGGCAAAGGGGCTTCAGCTTGTGATCGAAGCGGACAGAACCCTTCCCTCCGGGCTCACGGGGGACGAACTCAGGGTCAAGCAGATCATCCTGAACCTTCTGACCAACGCCGTAAAGTACACAGAGCGCGGCTCTGTGAGGCTTGAACTCAAGCGCCTTGAAAGGGATACGGAAAACTCGCGGATAAAGTTCTCGGTCTCCGTTTTCGACACGGGGATAGGCATAAAGGAAGAGGAGATAGAGAAACTGTTCGTACCCTTTGACAGACTTGACCTTGCCCGTAACAGGGGCGTTGAAGGCACGGGACTGGGGCTTTCCATTTCGAGACAGCTTCTCAACATGATGGATTCCGAGCTTAAGGTGGAAAGCGAGTACGATTCGGGATCCCATTTCTGGTTTGAACTGTGGCAGGATATCTCCGATGCGGAGGAGCTCGGGGATTATGACCCCGAGGATCAGACCGTCAGCCGGGAAAAGGGCAGGGACGGAGGCAGTGTATTTACCGCCCCGGGCAAGCGCATACTGATCGTGGATGATATGCCTATGAACCTGCAGGTCCTGAGCGGCCTGCTGAAGCGCACCCTGATGGAAGTGGATACCGTCTCCAGCGGTGAGGAGTGCATAGAGAGATTTGAGCACGAGGAATACGACATCGTGTTTATGGATTTCCGCATGCCGGGACTTGACGGGATAGAGACGCTTAAAAAGCTTATGGAACTCTATCCGGAAAAGACGGAAAGGACGCCCATACTCGCCCTGACCGCAAGCGCGACCATGGGAGACAGGGACAGGCTGCTTGCCACGGGCTTTAACGATTACCTTTCAAAACCCGTAAATATCTCGGAAATGGAGGGCATGCTGGCAAAGTATCTGGGAGACGGCGCCATTGAACGGGTGGAGGCTCCCGCCGAAGACCCCGGGATCTCAGGCATTCCCGGGGAGATATCGTCGCTCGGGGATCTTGACTGTAAGACAGGCATCGAATACTGCGGCGACGCGGAGGATTATCTCTTTGCCCTAAGGACCTATGCGGATTCCACCGAGGAAAAGGCCCGTCAGCTTGAAAGCTGCGTGGAAGAGGGGAGGATCGACGATTACAGCCTGCTCGCCCACTCCCTCAAGAGCATGTCCAGATCCATCGGAGCCAACAGGCTTCACGACATGGCCAAGGCCCTTGAAAAGGCCGGAAATGAAGGCTCTGTCAGCGTTATAAAGAGAGACACCCCGGCATTTCTCAGAGAGTACAGGAAACTTGGAGCTGCACTGAGGGAACTGCTTCCGGAGGAGGAGTGACGGATAGTCTCCGTTTTTGACGCTTTATTCATTATATGGTATCATAACCCCCATGAAGATACTACGTAAGCTGAACGTGCTTCTGGAGAGCCGTCAGAAGAGGCAGATGGCGTGGCTTGTAGTGCTGATGCTCATTGGGGGCGTACTGGAATCCCTGGGTATCACTATAGTTGTCCCCATCATGAAGGTGGTGCTGGACCCCGAAGCCGTTGAAAACAGCGGGATCCTGGGAGCCGTTTACAGAGGTCTTCATTTACAGGGCACGGTTCAGTTCGCCTGCATCATGATGGGCGCCATGATCCTGTTATTTGTGGTAAAGAACGTCTTTCTCTTTTTCATGAACAAGGCCCAGCTCAGATTCGTTTATACAAATCAGTTCTCAACCTCAAGGCGCATGATGATCAATTTTATGGAGCGGCCTTACGAGTATTACCTTTCCGCCGATACGGCGGTGATCCAGCGCCAGATCACCTCGGATGTGAACAACATGTATGCCCTTATCATGGCGCTTTTACGCCTGGTGACGGAGATCATAGTCTTCGTGTGTCTGATCTTTGCCCTGCTCCTTACGGACGTCCGGATGACGCTGATAGTCGCCGTGCTGCTGACGGCTGTCCTTTTGATCATAAAGAACATCATAAAGCCGGTCATGCACAGGACGGGGGAGGAGTACCAGAAGCATTACGCTCTTTTATTTAAATGGATCAATCAGTCCGTCACGGGGATCAAGGAGATAAAGATCGCCGACAGGTCCGATTACTTCATAAACAGTTACAGCGACTGCGGACAGAAGTATGTGGAGAACGTGTGGACCTACCAGCTATACAACGCCACCCCCAGACTTGTGATCGAGGCGGTGTGCGTGGGAGGGCTACTCTCCTACATGATGGTGATCATGCTGATGGGAGCGGGCGTGACGGAGATGCTGCCGCAGCTCACGGTGTTCGCCCTCGCCGCCATGCGCCTTTTGCCCTCGGCCAACCGCATGAACACGTACCTTACGGATATCGCCTACTATGAGCCCTTCTTCATGGGGGTATCCGACAATCTCAAAAATGACATAAACGACAGCCGGATGAGATACGGTGCCGATGCCTATGAGGGCAGACAGAGCGCCGAAAAGCTTCCGGTGAAAAAAGAGATCTCCATGAAGGGCATCACCTACAGATATCCCGGCACCGACACCCTCATCTTCAACAGGGCCGATATGGAGATCCCCGTGGGAAAGAGCGTCGGCATAGTGGGAACCTCCGGCGCCGGGAAGACCACCATCGTGGATATAATGCTGGGGCTTTTGAAGATCGAGGAGGGTCAGATCCTCGCCGACGGCAGGGATATATTCTCCGATTACCGCGGATGGCTCGCAAATATAGGCTATATCCCCCAGACGATCTTCATGATGGATGCCTCCATTAGGAAGAACGTGGCCTTCGGCATTCCGGATGACAGGATAGACGAGGCCAAGGTGTGGAAGGCTCTTGAAGAGGCCCAGCTGGATGAATTCGTGAAGTCTCTCGACGAAGGCCTTGACACGGGCATAGGGGAGCGCGGCATAAGGCTGTCCGGCGGACAGAGACAGAGGATAGGCATTGCCAGGGCTCTTTATGACGA
>JAEELB010000228.1 GCA_016288705.1 Lachnospiraceae bacterium
TAACCGTTAATTGTGTAGCCCCGGGACCTACTCAAACAGGATGGATAGATGAGGATTTTGAAAAAGTGGTTACTCCGTTGATTCCTATGGGGAAATTGATCCGGCCGCAGGATATTGCAGAAACAATACTGTTCCTGGCAAGCGAGCAGGCACGGATGCTAACAGGACAGGTTATAAGAGTTTCCGGTGGGAAAGCTTTGTAAATTCCAGTTGAACAAAATCGCTGCGCGATGGCCTGCCGGGGCTGTGGCGCAGTTTTACTTTCTTGATAAATAAAAAGCAGTGGAAATTCTTTTCGTAATTCGGTATTGTTAAGTTACCACACAAAACAACTGAATACGGAGAGCCCCACTGCCTATGACTAGAATAGCATTTTCAGGCGTCTTCCGCAACCGGAATTATGATGCCAACGCACCTCCTGATGGGTAGTTGTCGCTGTAAACACTACTTGATTATGGAGGTTTTTCTATGTACGAAGATATTTTTGATTCCATCCGCCATGCTGCAGAAAAACGTAACCTGCGGGAACGTACCATTCAGCTCTAAAAGGAAAAAGTCACGCTACAGGAGTATTTTGACAAAAAAGCGTGGTATCGGAGGGGATACCGGAGATTGAAAAATACATGAGCGAAGTCCTCCCAAAGAGTGGTGGACATGCTGAATCTGATGATGCGGTGAAGGACATTGTTATTGATACTTCGGAATACATATGAAATCGATAGCCCGTTGGTGGGTTCCAAACTCATTGTACCCTTTTGTTTGGATATGTTATATAATACTAAGACGATTGTGGTTCGGACAGAACCATGCCGTCCTTGTAGTATTATGTGGGGTTTTGTGGTCTGGACGAATCGTTTTTGTGACCTTCATTCGTCCGGACGGGTTTTTTACCAAAAACAGGAAACGTATGTGGACGAATAATTGCCTTATAGAATTGCCTTATAGACATCCTTTTTAATTATGAAAATTGAGATGAAAAATTCAGAGAAAAAGAATAGAGGACATTCGCAATCCGCTTCGCTACTTGCTCATGAAAATATGTCCGCTGAAAGCGGCCATATTTTCAAATTGCACAGTGATTACCAGCCTACCGGCGATCAGCCTCAGGCGATAGAAGCGCTTGTTAACGGATTTAAGAAGGGCAACCAGTTTCAGACCCTGCTGGGGGTCACGGGTTCCGGGAAGACCTTCACAATGGCAAATGTGATCGCTGCCCTGAACCGGCCCACTTTGGTACTTTCGCACAATAAGACCCTCGCTGGCCAACTGTACGGAGAGTTCAAAGAATTTTTCCCTGAGAACGCAGTTGAATATTTTGTAAGCTACTACGACTATTACCAGCCCGAGGCCTATGTGCCCAGTTCCGACACTTATATCGCTAAGGATTCCTCAATTAATGACGAGATAGACAAGCTCAGGCTTTCCGCAACCGCGTCCCTCACGGAGAGAAGGGATGTGATAGTGGTGGCCTCCGTGTCCTGCATATACGGACTGGGTTCTCCCGCGGAATATGAGGACATGATCCTCTCCCTCCGCCCCGGCATGGATAAGAGCAGGGATGAGGTGATACGGACCCTTATCGCCATGCAGTACGACAGGTCCGATCTCAGCATGGAGCGCAGCACTTTCAGGGTCAGGGGAGATACCCTTGAGATCTTCCCCAGCCAGGGCGGGGACAACCTGATCCGGGTAGAGTATTTCGGTGATGAGATAGACAGGATCTCCGAAGTGGATATAGTCACGATGAAGCCGAAGAACACACTGTCCCACGTGACCGTGTTCCCCGCTTCCCATTATGTGGTGTCAAAGGACAGGATAGAAAAGGCCTGTCAGGGCATAGAAAAGGAACTTGAGGAGAGGATCGATTTCTTCAAGAGAAACGACCGTCTGATAGAAGCCCAGAGGATCGAAGAAAGGACCAGGTTCGACCTGGAAATGCTGAGGGAGACCGGCTTCTGCACGGGGATAGAGAATTATACCCGTTATATGGACGGCCTTGCTCCCGGGGAACCTCCCTACACGCTCCTGGACTTCTTTCCCGACGATCTGCTCATGATCGTGGACGAGTCCCACATGTCCATCCCGCAGCTGGGAGGGATGTATAACGGGAACCTTTCCCGCAAGCAGACCCTGATAGATTACGGGTTCCGGCTGCCCTCGGCCCAGGACAACAGGCCCCTCAGATTTGAAGAATTCGAGGGACATATAAACCAGATGCTGTTCGTATCCGCCACCCCCTCCCGTTATGAAGAGGAACACGAGCTTTTGAGGGCGGAACAGATCATCAGGCCTACGGGACTTCTGGATCCCGAGATATCCGTCAGGCCCGTGGAGGGACAGATCGACGATCTGATCTCCGAGATCCGGAAGGAGACCGAACACGGAAATAAGGTCATGGTGACCACCCTCACAAAAAAGATGGCGGAGGACCTAACGGACTACCTGAGAGACACCGGGATAAGAGTCAAATATCTTCACTCGGATATAAACACCCTGGAGCGGGCAAAGCTCATAAGGGATATGAGGCTGAACGTTTTCGACGTGCTGGTGGGGATAAACCTTTTGAGGGAAGGACTGGATATCCCGGAGATATCCCTGGTGGCCATCATCGATGCGGACAAGGAAGGATTCCTGAGGTCAGAGACCTCCCTCATCCAGACCGTCGGCAGAGCCGCAAGAAACTCCGAGGGCAGGGTCATCATGTACGCCGATACGGTAACGGATTCCATGAGGAAATGCATAGAAGAGACCGCCCGACGGAGGGACATACAGAAAAGGTATAATGAGGAGCACGGGATCGTTCCCGAGACCATAAAGAAGCCCGTCAGGGATCTGATATCCATCACGAAAGAGGTGGAAAAGACGGGAGGCAAACTGGAAAAGGATCCCGAATCAATGTCCGCGCAGGAACTCAGGAAGTATAAGGAAAAGCTTGAAAAGCAGATGCGGAAAGCCGCGGCGGAGCTGGATTTCGAGACCGCAGCCGAGATCAGGGATCTGCTGTTCGAGCTTGCGAGGTAAATGAAGATCATGGAAATGAAAGAAACAGAGATCAGATTTGACAGACTGTTCAGATATGACAGGACCATGGTTCCATCAAGCGTGTGCGTGCCCTTCCCCGAAGGCGTGCTCACAGAGGACCGGGGAGTGGAAGTCATAGACGGCGGAGCGCCTGTTCCCGTGCAGACAAAGGTCACATCCCGGTACAGGGACGGTTCCGTCAGATATCTTCTGGTGAGACTCATGTGCGATCTTCCCGGAAATGAAAAAAAGACCCTGAAGCTCAGGCTCCTCTCCGAATGCCCTCAAGCAAAGGACGGGTTTATTTCCGCGGAGACCGATGGAGGGATCGACATTGACAACGGAGTGATAAAGGCCTCCGTCCGCGACGGCTCCGGCACGCTTTTCACCTCATTTGACTCGTCACGGGCCGGCTTTTCTCCCGCACTGATCGAGGGACCCGTGTTCAGGGAAGGCGGAAACCTTTACGGAGTGTGTTTCGAGCATTGGGAGATAGAGGAAAACGGACCGCTTTATTCAAGAGTCACAGGCTCCGGCAGATTTACGGGAAAAAGGGATATCAGTTTCGAGGTGAGGCTGGATCTTCACAAAGGGAAGCCTTTTATTCAGGTGGGATTCAGACTGATCAATACCACCTCCGAACCCCTGATCCCGGATCTCTTAAGCTTTCCGGTCCACGGAAATAAAAACGTAAAAGCCCTGAGGACCCTTACCGGGAGATCAAATTACAAAACCTCTTTCAGGGAAAGCGACGATGCGGAAAGACTTTATGACAGCATCACCGCCTCTGACATCCTGAACAGCGCAAATGAACATATGAACGAAGTGTTCTACGGAGCGTTCTTCTCGGATTCCACCTTTGAGGACGGAGGCGTGACAGCCGGCGTGTTCCAGGCTTTCCAGAATTTTCCGAAGGCGGTCGGAGCTTCAAAGGACGGCGTCACGGTATACCTCATTCCCGAAAGAGAGGAGGATGCCTCCGGAAAAGAACCCCTGACACAGCCCGTGACCTTTGCCCCCGGCATGTCCAGGGAGCAGAAGTTCATGCTTTATTTCCACGGCCCGGGCGAGTCGAAGGAAAGGATAAATGATATCTCTCTCGAATACCAGCTGCCTGACCGCCCCGGCGTCGATCCATCGGAGTTCCGCGAGGCAAAGGTTATGCCTGAGATATTCCCGGGGGATATGGGGAAGAACAGTGAATTTGAATGTGCCCTTATTTACATGGCGGACCATCATACCAGAACTTACGGGATGATGAATTTCGGGGATGTTCCGGACGATCATTACACAAGCCAGGGCAGGGGGCACGGCAGGACCGTCTGGTCCAATAATGAATACGACTTTCCCCACGCCATGTTCATGATGTACGCAAGAAACGGGGAAAGGCGGTTCCTGGACTGTGGGGAGGCCTTTGCCCGGCACTGGATGGATGTGGATGTGTGCCATTATTCCGAGGACCCCTTCAGGACAGGCGGTCAGTGGGAGCACTCCGCCGGACACACCGGGGGACAGGTCATGGTCTGCTCCCATGAGTGGGTCGAGGGGCTGCTGGACCTTTGGCATTTCACCGGAGACAAAAGGGCGCTTGACACGGCTCTCGGCATAGGCGAGAATGTCCTGAAACTCCTGACCCTGCCTGAATACAGGACTCCCGGTGAGAGCAACGCCCGGGAGAACGGCTGGGCACTCAGGACACTGACTGCCCTGTATGATGAGACCGGAGATGAGAGGTGGCTTTCCGAATCCGGCAGGATAACAGAGATATTCTACGATTGGGAAAAGCGTTACGGGGCGCTGCTCTCTCCCTACACCGACAACACTCTCATAAGAGTGCCCTTTATGATATCCGTTGCCATCGGATCCCTTATGAGGTATTACAGGCTTTTCCCGGATGAGGGATTAAAGGGGCTTATCCTGAGAGCCACGGAGGATCTGGTGGAGGAATGCCTTCTGGATAACGGATCCTTTTATTACAAGGATCTGCCTTCCCTCCGGAGGATCTCCCTGAATCCGCTGCTGCTGGAGGCCATGGTCTACGGTTACGAACTGTCCGGGGACAGGAAATATCTGGAAGCGGGACTTGTCACCTTCAGGCGGAACATCCAGAAGAACACCGGAGGGGACGTCGGCAGCACAAAGAGAGCTTTTGAGGACGCAGTGGTGGAGATGGGCAGGAGCACGAAGCACTTCGCCCAGGCGTTTCTGCCTATGGCGCTGTTTGCGAGGGCTCTCGAAAAGGAAGGCATGAGCCCGGATCTTTGAGGGACAGCGCCCTGACAGCGGAAAGACAGCGCGATCGGGATCACCGGGCATATCGCGAGAGGACCGCGATTTTACAGCGGCGCCTCCGAAACAGGAGAGCGCCTGACGATACGGACAGACGGGAGGAAAGATGGTACAGAAGATGCGCCCCCAGGGCTATATCAGGGTCAGGGGGGCAAGGGAACACAATCTTAAAAACCTGGACGTGGATATACCGAGGGGAGAACTGGTGGTGCTCACGGGGCTTTCCGGTTCCGGCAAATCATCCCTCGCATTTGACACGATATACGCCGAAGGACAGAGACGGTATATGCAGTCTCTGTCTTCTTACGCCCGCATGTTCCTGGGGCAGATGGAAAAGCCGGATGTGGACTCCATCGAGGGCCTGTCCCCCGCCATATCCATAGATCAGAAATCCACCAACAGAAATCCCAGGTCCACGGTGGGCACCGTCACCGAGATCTACGACTACATGAGGCTTTTATTTGCCAGGATCGGCGTCCCCCACTGTCCCGTCTGCGGCAGGGAGATAAAGCGGCAGACAGTGGACCAGATGGCCGACAGGATCATGTCCCTTGAAGGGGGCAGCAGGATCCAGCTGCTGTCGCCGGTGGTGCTTGGGAAAAAGGGAAGGCATGAAAAAGTGCTGACCAACGCCCGCAAGGCAGGTTATGTGAGGGCCCGGATCGACGGAAATATGTACGACCTTTCCGAGGACATCGAGCTGGACAAGAACATAAAGCACACCATCGAGATCGTGGTGGACAGGCTTGTGGTGAAGGACGGCATACAGAGAAGGCTCACCGATTCCATTGAGAACGTGATCAGGCTTTCCGGGGGAAGGCTTATGGTGGATGTAGAGGGCAGGGATCCGATCCTTATGTCCGATTCCTACTCGTGCCCCTACGACGGCGCGTCGATAGGCGTGATAGAGCCCCGTACCTTTTCCTTCACCAATCCCTTCGGCGCCTGCCCCGAGTGCTCGGGACTGGGCTACAGGATGGAGTTTGACATCGGGCTCATGGTTCCGGACGAGACCCTCTCCATAAATGAGGGCGCGATCCGCGTTCTGGGCTGGCAGTCTTCGAGCAAAGACGGCTCATTTTCAAACGCCCTTCTTTCCGCCCTGGCGAAGCGATTCA
>JAEELB010000229.1 GCA_016288705.1 Lachnospiraceae bacterium
TATTGATTGGGCGACTACCACATATTCCTTGAGAGCGTCCTCATCCTCAGGGCCCACATATGATCCATCTTCTGTTACATAGGTTATCTCAAGAAGACCATCTCCGATCCTTTCCATTCTGTCTCCACCGAGAGATGTGTATCCTACAGAAGCCGCGTTCATTCCCACATATTTATCAACATATTGAACGTGTTTATCTGAAGAAGATTTCAAAGAAAAACTTTCATCGACATCATTATCAGAATTTTTCTCTGCGATCTCTTCTTTTGAGTTTTCCCATATATCTGACACAGCTTCAGACATATCCGCTGCAACCTCAGACATTTCTTTTGCATACTCGTCACTCAATGCCTGATAACTATTTGTAGAAGTGCCGGCACAAGCCGTAAGCATCAAAGAACCGATCACTACAGAAAAAACAATCCTTCTATTTCTCATTTGATTACCCTCCCTATGAACATCGGTAGCATCCGCCGCATCAACAACTATTCCCCGCCTCCGGGGGGATCACTTTAAAGCCGTATGATTCCAGCACATTAATCACATCCGCCGTGATATTGATATCCATTTCCGGGGATTCTTCGCACCCCCGCTCTATTATCCTGTGGAGATCGTCGACGGATACATTTATCACCTTGGAAAGTCTTTTGAGATTGTCCCGGTCGGGCAGACCTCCTTCTGTCTCCCATTTCGCAATGGCCGACTTTGAAACTCCGATCCTCTGCGCCATCTCTTCCTGAGTCAGATGCATGTACTCCCGTCTCTTCGCGATAAACTGCCCGAAACCTGTCTTTTCCCCCATTACAGCACCTCCTTTTTCATTGTAAAGACAGGGTTTATCAATGTCTAATTACTTTTTGGTTACGCTGCGTAAACCGTCTGTCGTATTTGTATTTATTATTTCATAAGCTAAATAAAAATATCCCCACCGAAATGGTGGGGATTTAGGAGGATCCTGATATTAATAACTTCAGGAGGTGATAAGGCTTTCTTCCTCCGAAAGCTTCTTCAGCCCCTGTTTCAAAAGGAGCTCATCGATCTCACACAGGTCGAAGATCCTGTTATTGACAGCCACGATAATGCAGGCGTCCCGGGGATCCTTTGCATATAGCCCGTTCATGCCGTAGAGCTTCAGCGCCCGGCTGGTCTCGTCCCAGCTGAAATGTCCCGCTATGCAGAGACGGATGATCAGATCCCTGTTCTTTGTGTGCTTTTCCATGGTGACGATCTTGCTGCCATAGGATTCGCTGACCCCGGCAAATGAGTACACGTCCTTCAATCTGATATTCTTCTCGTCCAGAATATTTCTGAAGTAATAATAAAACCCTTTGGGATCATCCGTCAGGCTCTCCCTGTTTTCCTTGAGGTAGGAATCAAGCTGCTCCGGCTTCATGCCTTCCAGCCGGTCGTTCAGTTCGTCCGTGGGTATTATTTTCATTTTCCCATCCTGCATTCCGACCCCTGACCGGGTCTTCCGGCGGTCACTTCCGTCGCAAAGCTCAAATGAATTTAACGGCGGTTCCGTAGGCCATGACCTCGGCTGCGCTCTGCATAACGGAAGATGAAGAATACCTGACACAGACCACTGCGTCGGCTCCCATCCTCTCTGCTTCCTCGATCATTCTGGTTGTGGCAAGTTCCCTCGCCTTCTCCATCATCTTGGTATAATTTCCAAGTTCTCCTCCCACAATGGTCTTCAGACCTGAACCGATGTCCTTGAAGGCGTTTACTGTCTGTATGGTGCTTCCCTTTACGATACCCAGCATTTCAAGGTTCTTTCCCGATATTGTCTCGGTTGTGACTATGATCATATTTAACCTCCTTCTTTCTCTCCTGAATAAACACAGAGTTCGCTACGCAGATCATTATATCATAAGACCTCGGGCCGCACTAACCGCGGTATCCGTTGGCAAGCCCTTCAAGTACGGAAAGCAGTTCCTCGGCGCTGTATCTGCGGTCAGCCTCAAGGCTGATACAGCGTTCTATGACGCTCCAAAGCGGTTCGTCCGCCCTCTTCTCACGGGGCAGGCAGCCGGTCACCATAAGGTTCAGAAGGATGCCCACCGCATATATGTCAGATTTGACCGAAGAGGCTTTCAGGCCGAATCCCGCCTGCTCCGGAGCCGCGAAATACCTGGTTCCCATGTACCTCGTGTCATCGCTCCTGTCGGGATCGTACCATTTGGCCACATTTACATCCAACAGGTACACTTCCCCCTCCGGAGTGATCATGATATTTGACGGCTTTATATCCCGGTGGATGATGGGAGAGGGGAGGGCATTACCGTGAAGGACCGCAAGTATCCTGCAGAGAGATATGGCGATTCTCACCGCCTCTGCCTCCGGGAGCGATCCGTCCCCCAGAACAGACTCCAGGGTCCTGCCGTCAATGAATTCCTCTATCACCACCAGCCGGTTCTCACCTTCATACAGGGCTTTTATCCGGGGCATATTGTCTACAGGGTGCTCTGACAGATGATCATAAATGCTTCTGTCATAAACGGACAGAAGCTTCTTTATAAAAGTTTTCCCCGTGTCTTTGCTGCGAACGATAATGATATCTTCCCTGTCTTCTATTTTCCCGATCTCTTCATACAGGGACAGCTCCAGAACCGAACTGTCCGGAAGACCTTTGTAGGGATCCGCCTGCGCTGCCAGATATTCATCACGGGAAATATAAACCTCCCGGGGCGCGATCTTATTTGTATAACCGCATCGGGAGCATACCCATTCACCTTTCTTTTCCGTGAAGCCCGGCTGGCGGTTCAGAAGCTCTCCGCATCTGTCGCAGAACCAGGAAATATCCGACTCATCCTCAAATGCCGGATTGGTCAACAACTCACCGCATCCCAGACAGATCCAGTAGGGCAGTTCATTGCTGTACCCTTTCTGAAGCGTGAGATTCGCGTCGCATCTTGGACAATACTCGTAGTATTCTTCTCCGGGGGTGATCATTTACATATCGTCAACTTCCGAAATCAAAGGTATAACTGCACGTTCCCGTGTAGTTCGGATTTTTGCCTTCAGCTGCGCCCACAAGGGTGACCGTAAAGCTTCCGTTCTCATTTCCCGAAACGGAGCGCTCTATCTGTTTCTTCCCTACGGTAAAAGTCCTGTCCTGACAGGTAAACTGCACTTTCCTGACCGTTGCGGTGGTCACCCCCTTTTTCACTGCCATGCTTAAATTGACAGTCAGGAGGTTCCCTTCCTCATCTCTGAAGTATAATGTCTTTTTGTTCTTTGCGGTCTTCTCGCTCTCATATGTGAATTCCGACAGATCCCTCTTCCTGATCTCAAAGGTCAGCGCTCCCTCGGCCTTCAGCTTTTTGTTCGCGGCAGAAACAGCCTTTGCGACAGCACTCTTTTCTTTTTTTCCGAGGGACTTATATATATCCGATTTCTTGTCAAGAGACAGTTTCATATAGACCCGGGGGGGCTCTTCAGCGTCGCTGCCTGCGGCGTTAGTGCTGTTGCTGAAAACGAAGGTCCTTTTGTAAAGGCTCTCGTATTCCCCGAACCCGTCTGCCTCTATGTCAAAGTCCGCCGTCATTTTTTTCTTCTGGCTGTCCTTGAGGACAGTGCCCGACCAGACATGCTTCTTCCCATTATAGGTCAGAAAATCCTCAAGAGGCGTCAGCGTTACGGCAATGGCGCTGCCGTCCACGGCGGAGAGGCCGTTCAGGGAAACCGTTCGGGCGCTGTCCGGCTTGTCGATCACAAGATATGAGACCGCGTCCTCATCTCCCCAATTGACAATGCCCAGATAATTACCCCGCTCACACGGAGGGTCCGCGATGGGATCTGCTGATGATCCGTCCTCGTTTATCCTGTAACATGTGATATCCGGCAAAGGCGCAAGACCATCCACCTCCTCCTCGGGATAGCCGGAGATCGTAAACTCCTTCGGCTCCCCGTCATAGGGCACCTTCTGCCACGCTTCATCATTCAGTTTTAATACAATGCTTTGGCTGGCATAAGGGCACCTGCTGGCGCCGGGCGCGTCACAGGTCGCCGCAATTTCATTTATTTCGAGGTGGCTATTGTCCAGATAATCCTCGTAGTTGAAATTATGGATATGCACATGGGTAAAGCTTCGTTCTTCTACATGGGAGGGATCCAGCGTACACACTCGTCTTTCCTTCCCATCCTGAGTCTCCGTCGCTTCCTCAACAACCTCCCATTCCCCCCATTTATGGGCAGCATTTGCGCTGACTGTCATCTCCTCATAGTGTTGTATGTCGTTTGTGCAATACCTGATTCTCTTTCCCTCGCTTACGCAGTCGGCAGGTCTGGCTTCCAGCCAGGCAGTCCAGGCATGGCCTGTGGCGGGAATTCTCAAAGCGCTCTCGTTGGTCTGTATGATAGCGTTTTCATTGGTGAAAAGCCCGCCGCAGGGATAAGTTCCGCCGTCACAGATCCAGTGTTCCTTCACGCCGTCCGTCTCACAAGTGGGCTCCACCCTTTCCACATAGGTCAGATGATGAATATGCTGCTCAGGATCCTCCTCAAATTCAGCATAAACAATCACATCACTGTCGGGCATCGTAATGCTGTCTGAATCTACCTTCACAGGGAAAAAGGGAGGAAATTTCCTTATGACTGCCCATTTTTTTAACCTGTAGCCGAAATCGGGATCGGCCTTAAGCTCCACCTTTTCTCCTTCAGCCGCCCTGTTTTTGACCGCGCTGATAGTCCCGTTATTCTCTTCACTGTTCACAACCTTTATCTGATAGGTTTTCTCGTTATTCCAGCCTGCGTAGGCCTCCTGATCCCTTAAATAGATCTGATCGAAGTCAAATAATTCTCCACGGTTTCTGTTATCCCAACCCGCAAATTCGTAATCCTCTGCGGAAGGAACAGGCTCTGTAAATGCTTCGCCCAGAGGAACCTCCTGCGTGTCAGTCTCCGAAAGATTATCATCGTCTATAAAGCTTAAGCTCACCGTATCGTCCGCCTTCTTAAGAGGCACATAGAGCGTGACAGTGCTTCCCGGAAGGATTTCCTGCTTCAGGGTCTTTTCCGCCTCATCCTGAAGCTCCGCAAGGGTTGAGAATTCAGCGGGAGATCTGCTCAAAAACAGAGGTTCACCGGAAAGAGGCTCATAGCCTTCCGGGTTTAAGGCCGCTTCTGCATCAGCAGCCTCATCGCTCCCCACCGCGCTTATATTGCTGCCCGTACTGTTTTTAACAAACTGTTCATATTCCTGTTTCAGCTGCTCTTCAATATCATGAACAGTCTTTGCTTCCGTTTCGATTCCAATGACAGTATATTTTTTTCCTGATGATGTTTCATTACCATACGCATCAACGTATTTCAGTTCTGCAGTGGTGGAAAAGTTTCGCCGGTATATGAGCCATGCCAGCTCCTCATCCGAAAAATCGTTGCAGACCACCCCCAGGAAGGTGTTGTCTCCGTTGCCCGGCCACTTATACAGCCTTTCCTTCAGTCTTGTATGCACATGAAACCTTGCGGCGCTCTGGGGGGTATGCTGGTCGCAGCTCGTATAGGATATGATCAGAGCATCGTTGCCCGCATTCTTTAGATCGCTGCGGCGGACCTGGGCTCCGGTTGTTTTGTTGAACAGGGAGCCTTCGATCCATACGTCCTTTTCGTCACCCTTCATGTGGTAGCGGTCCTGTGTCCAGACCTCAAAGCTTCCGAAATCCCTCACCTGCGCAGTGGTGCAGTTATTCCCCTGCTGCCAGTTACGGCAGTTGATGGCGAAATTCCTGTCGGAGTCATACCGGATATCGCTCTCATCTGTCATATCCTGCAGCGCAAACCTGCTTATGATCAGAACCTTGCCCCGGACTTCCCCCAGGGTGGGGAGCTTCGGAGCATTCCTGTCCCATTTGTAGACACGAGGCCAGTCCTTAAGCCTTTCAAGGGTTTTCGCAATCGTACCGACTCCGCCTCTTTCTTCATTCACCTGCAGGATAACGGTTTCCCTCGGATTCACATTCAGGAAATCATCGATCCATTTTTTCGCGGAACTAAAGGACAGATACTCACCGTTATACATACAGTCTGTCGGACCATGCGCAAATCCCAGCCAATGGTCACCGTCAATGCCGCCGGATACCATTCTCAGATCA
>JAEELB010000230.1 GCA_016288705.1 Lachnospiraceae bacterium
CCGCTGAGGGCGATCAGATAGTTTGCGTCCTTCTCAATGGGAAAAGACACCTTGGTGATCTTCGGGCCTGCGCCGTTTGACAGTTTGACCTGGCCCAGGGTATCGTTATCCTCTTTTGTGGCGGTCTTCCCGGCCTCCACTGTCGCACAGTCGGCGTATCCCAGAACGGTGACACTTTCATCCGATTCGATCTTATTTACGGCAATGTCCTTATTCTTGGGATATCCAAAGTAAAACTCCGCCGTGCCCTTTCCGGAGGCGGTGAATTTAAGATGATTCTTGCTTGCATCTATCACGCCTTCAACGACGACTCCGTTATCGGAGGAATCCGAATTGGAAAGAACGCCGATGGTGACAGTCTCTCCATCCACGGTCTCGGAAACGCTACTGGGACCGGTGGGCTTTGTCTTTGAATAAAATACGAGAGAGGTGGATCCGAAGGTGCTCTCGTAGAATCCTTTATCATCTGCGGATTCGCTTATACTCCAACTCCCGGAAGGGGATACGCCGGTTTCACCCAGAGTCTCCGCCGGGATATTTTCAGTCTCACCACCGTCCGCATCAAGGACAGATGCAGACTCATCAACGTCCGCCGCAAGGACCTCTGTCGTCTCGTCGCCGGACGCCGCAAGGACAGCTATGGTCTCGTCAACGTGCGCCGCGAGGACCGTCCCCGGGACTGATCCAAATACCATGGATAACGACAGGAGCGAAGCTGTCATCACTGCCCCAAGCCGCCTCCGTGCTCTGCTTGTTCCATTCTTTCCCTTCATAAGTAACCTCCTCGTTTTCCATGCGGTATTCCGTAAGCCGCACGGATCATTGATGCGCTTCAGCGCTGCTCTCAGCTCTCCGGCACCGTCCCTTTGTTTCAGAAAGGCGGGTCTCCGGTGAAACCTGTCAACCCCGATCTGACCGCATATCGCAACTACTCCAATGTAATGATAAAGTCTAACACTGTGTTAATGTCAATACTTTTTCTTTTCCTGTTTCCCTGACAAATGCCATATTGGGATATAGATCCTATAATTAATTACGTTTTTTACGGTCCCAAAATGAGGGGCGTGTATGTTGTAACGGGGACCTGTGCGAGTTAAAATACAAGCAGGTTTTGAACCTCGCGGACCGTCCGGCAGGAGCAACCGGTCCGTTGTGACCATACTGAACCTCACGGACCGCCCGGCAAAGGCGGCGGGTTCCCTTAACGAAAGAAAGGCGGGCAGGGCTTGAAGTACAAGATCAGCGATATCGCAAAGCTTCTCGGCATCACGACCATGACCGTCAGACGGTATGAGGAAAAGGGCTACATCTCCCCGGCGCGGAACGAATCCGACTACAGAAAATACGAGAGTCAGGACATTTCCAGGATCGCGGAGATAAGGCTTCTCAGGAAGTGCGGGTTTTCCCACGAAGAGATCGAGGGTCTTATTGACAGCCCCCAGGAAAAGATATCGGACAGCCTCAAAGAACATCTTGCGGAGCTGGATTCCCAGATCACCCGTCTGGGATTCCTGAGGCACTGGCTGAAGGATAATCTTGAGATGCTTGAGAGGGCGAGACAGATCGGAGATTCTTTTATTATCTTTGACAATCCTCCGATGTACTACGTCACCTACAGCATAGGAGATTCGCTTCTGAAGGGCCGGGACCGGCTCAGCACCATCAACAGCTTTATGTATGTGGCTGAAGAGGTCCAGCTGATACGTATTTACAAATATTCGGACTATATGGAGGGCCGTTACATCCCGCATGCCTGCTGGGCTATAAAGGAATCGGATGTGAAACGGCTTCACCTGGAAGATATCATTTACGATAATCCCTGCGTGGAGTACTACCCCGGACAGCATTGCGTGTACGGCACGGTTTCCGTCTCAGGCGGCGGAAAAATAAAGGGCTCGGGATCTTCATCAGGCGGCGACGGGATCAGGAGCCTTCCGCCTTCATCAGACGACAGTGAGGAATGCAGCGGGTCGGTGGCCTCATTGGGCGATGATTGGGATGACCGGGAACCTGAGTTTTCATTAATGGATGGTTTCCGCCGTCGCATGGGAGAATTCATGGAAAAAGAAAGGCTCTCTTTCTCCGGCGACATTGCCGTTTTCATGACAGACATACTGGGAGCCATATCCACATTTCTGATCTGCGTACCCGTAACGGATGCAAAGGATCGTTCTTGAGCAGGGCCTCTCAAAATGTGCCAGGATTGGGAACGGCACAGCCATTTTATGATCAGGCATCGACTATGAATCGCGGGTCAGCTTTCTGTCGGGATCCGGAAAGGCCGCGGCGGCTGGATCTTTCCGGAAGAGGCCGGGTCCATACAGGAACGTCATTTGTGTGATATAATCTCTCCATGTTTATCCCGAGAAAGAATCACTTATTTTCAAATGTTCTTCTGCAGGTCTCAGTAATTAACACCTGCGAGATCACGGCGCTCGCTCTGATCAGGCTGTGGATCCGGTTCAGGTCGGGTCTTATGGTGCCCGACATGCTGAGCCGCCGGATATCTTACATTCAGAGTTTATTTACCGTGATGAGCCTTGTCCTTATTTCTCTGGTGTTCCTTCGGGCCTTCAGAAAACTCAGGAACGTGAGATCGGTAATATCCGAGGATGATTATTCGGAGATGGCAAAACTGCAGGAGGAAATGAATCCCGCAGGCATATCGTCCCTGTCGTCCTACTCTGTCCTTCAGCTCCTTCAGATATGGGCTTTCGTGTTGATCGGGGTGAACATAGTGCAGGAAACATGGAGCGCCATGTATCAGAACTTCATCTCGATGCTGGCGCAGAATCTTGTCTTTGTGACCACCGCAAACTTTTTCGAGATATATAACCTGTCCCACGGCTTCAAGTATATCGGGATGGTCACGGCGATCATTATCGCCATATTTGTGACCGGGGTGTTCCTCAGGGACTCTAAACTGAAATGGGCGGCTGTCATAGTGCTGCTGGTCTTCACCGCCGCCTTTGCGCTGATGAGGATGCGCACCATCACAGTCTCAGGCCATAACGTGGGTATCGTGTGGACCTCGGTGATCTGCCATCTTATGCAGACCGTAGGGCTCTTCTCCGTAGCCATGTATCTCAGGGATAAGTAGCGGGGCTGTTCGGGGGTCCCATATGATTCGTCGCCGCCGATATTCGTTTCCGGGACTTTTCGACGAAAAACTCATTTGGCCCGTCGCCGCCAATATGCCTTTCCGGGACTTTTCGACGAAAAACTCATTTGGCCCGTCGCCGCTGATGTGCGATTCCGGGACTTTTCGACGAAGTGCAAATTTTTTTCGTCGTTATCTCCTTCCACCCCAATTGGGCGACGAAGAAAACCTCTGCCGAAGGCCGAGGGCTCTCTTGTCTTTCTCCGAAAAAGAAAATTTGCGGGGTAAAACGACGATGATTTCGCCGTTTTACCCTTATATTGCCACTTACGACGAGATTTATCGGACCAAGCCGCCTTAGGTGAGCTTTCAAATCGTCGTCGATATGCGTTGCCTGCATTTTTCGACGAAAAATTTTGGCCCGTCGTCGTCGATATTCGTTTGCAGGGCTTTTCGACGAAACAAAGAGGCGCTAAGCCTCCCTTCAGATCACATAACACAAAAATACCCGGGAAAGCCACGGGTATCTCACGTCCAGGAGGGGATTCGAACCTCCGACCTACCGCTTAGGAGAAAAAGCTCACCCACCCGAAGCGGCAGTTAAGTCCCTTCGCGACCATATTGGTGGCGGATCCGCTGTTGACAAAGGCCCTGTTCCAAACTAAAATTAATTCCTGTTCATCATTTTCTCCGGTTTCAACCCAAGGAAGATTTCATCCATAACAAATTACATATCCCACGGCAGGCGTTGTCGGCATTTTTCGATGCATGGGACCGGGCAGGAGAGACACCCTCTGCCCAAAGGCAACGCTATTGTCAATCGAGCAGGGATCCCCAGCTCGATCCGGCACTGCCGACTCCATCTCGCACTTCGTGCTCGATGATATGCGTTCGCCATATGCCCGATTTTGCGTGCAAGCTCACATTCGGGCGCATGGCTCACTGCCGACACAAAACAAACCGTTTCAGGATTTCGTCGGATCCAGACACAGAAAGGATAGGGACAATATGACGTACAAAACAGAATATGAAGAAGTATTACAGGAACTGGCCAACACCAAAAAAGCTCTTAAAAAACTGCCAAAGGGGCAGCTGTCTATCAGAAAGGATGGGAAATCCGGCAAATGGTTTGCCGACGATGGACATCGGAAAGAATTCATTTCCAGAAAAAACAGGTCATACGCCTCACAATTGGCGATGAAAACGTATCTGTCTTTGAAGCTTGAGCGTCTTTCCGAAGAAAAAGAAGCGTGGGAGATCATATTACAGGACACAAAAATTGAGGAAACGCTTCTGGCTCACGATTCGTTATATCGAGACCTGCTCCTGTCTCAGGTACACTGCGTTGATGAGTATTCGGAATGGGAAAATGCGCCTTTTGAAAGCAACCCTTACCACCCGGAACAATTGAAGATCCAGACAGTAAGCAAATACTGCGTTAGATCGAAATCCGAATCGATCATTGCCAACGAACTTTTTTCCAGGAACATTCCTTTCAGATATGAATGCGGTCTGTCCCTGGATCAGAAGATCATCTACCCGGATTTCACGCTGATAAGGCCCTGGGATGGCAGGAAATTGTACTGGGAGCATTTCGGTCTCGTCGAAAACAAGGACTACAGGGATCATTTTATGAACAAACTTGATGACTATATGGAAAGCGGGATATTTCCGGGAGACAGGCTCATTATGACCTTTGAAACTGCCGGAAAGCCGCTTGATCTGAGTTCAGTCAGATGCACCATGGGACTTTACATGCTCTGATTCCGACTTATCGGGAAACTCATTTGCCACGTCGTCGTCGATGTGCGTTTCCGGGACTTTTCGACGAAAAACTCATTTGGCCCGTCGCCGCCAATGTGCCTTTCCGGGACTTTTCGACGAAGTGCAAATATTTTTCGTCGTTATTTCCTTCCAGCCCAATTAAGCGACGAAGAAAACCTCGGCCGAAGGCCGAGGGCTCTCTTGTCCTTCGCCGAAAAAGAGAATTTGCGGGGTAAAACGACGATGATTTCGCCGTTTTACCCTTATATTGCCACTTACGACGAGATTTATCGGACCAAGCCGCCTTAGGTGAGTTTTCAAATCGTCGTCGATATGCGATTCCGGCATTTTTCGACGAAAAATTTCGGCCCGTCGCCGCCGATATTCGTTTGCAGGACTTTTCGACGAAAAACTCATTTGGCCCGTCGCCACTGATGTGCGATTCCGGCATTTTCAACGCAAAAATACCCGGGAAAGCCCCGGGTATCTCACGTCCACGAGGGGATTCGAACCTCCGACCTACCGCTTAGGAGGCGGTCGCTCTATCCTGCTGAGCTACGCGGACACAGGAAACATTCTATCAATTATTCTCCTGTTTGGCAAGCCCCCCGAGTTTCCACCCGAAATCCGCACCTGACAGGTTTACAAACCGTGTGAGGCGGTCATTCAGAAGAGCGGCCAGCATACAGAAAGAACTGTCGGTAATCACCATCCCTTTGCACAGCGACATGAGCTGAAGATCCCTGAAGGAGCTTTCGCCCCGGTTTCCTTCAACATAGATGACCTTATCCGCAAGGCTTATCCCCAGTTCATCCGCGTGATCCCTGCACCAGCCCAGATCATCCGAAAAAACGGCAAGCAGTGCGCCGGAGTGACCTTCCAGCAGTTTTTCAAGCGCTTCGCGATAGTATTCCGGTTCCACCGCCCGGCCTATATCCACAAAGTCTCCTCTCCTGACATGGAGACAGATGCTGTCCTCAGACAGGAGCCTGGCCTGAATATCTTTATTCTGGGGCTCCGTGAAGGGCATAAATGAAAGCTCTTCCTTCAGCACATCCCGGAACTGCAGGAAATATCCCGTATTAAGTCCGTAGAAATGAAGATACCACTCCCCCTCCAGCTCGGCAAGGCGGGGATGAAACCGGTTGCAGCCGCCTTTTGCGGTGTACACTTCTCCGGAATAAGGGTTGAATTCCTGCAATGTATCGGATTCAGTCAGCACGTTTATGGGCTCCCCCATGTCCAGTAGCTGCTGGGGAATGCTCCTGCCCGCTTTCTTCTGCTCTATCATTTCCGCCCATACGTCGTCATCGAACAGGCCGCTCAGGAGGGCAGGTTTCACCCCAAAGACCTTCTCCAGTTCATATCCGTTATGGATACGGTGTGTATAGAAAAAAGAGTCGTCCATATACACACCCTCCGCGCTTCCTCTGGACAGCTGCAGGAACCTGTAAAAAATGTACTGGAAAGTCTGATTTGCAAGCCCGCCGTTCAGAAATGTGATGATGAGGTCGTTACTCATACACTCTTTACCAGCCTTTCTTCACATATTCGGCATTTCATCGGCCCTCTATTTCAGCCGTTTCCACGAATCTGTCTCTCTCCATTTCAGACGCCGCCATAAGGAAAGGCCCTATACCAAGGAGGTGGTTGTTTTTACGCGGCTCGCTCACGTAATACTCGTAGGATCCGTCTCTGATGTCATCGCCGCCAAGGCCCGCGCCGTACACCGTCCCCTTGAGCGTTAGCAGATCGTCCTGTTCAACTTCAATAAACGATCTGATCACCCCGTAAAACCCCCGCTTTGCAGGTTCGAGAAAGCTTCGGTCAATATATCCTTTTCGCACAGCCTTGAGGAGAAAGTACACAAACATACACGAACAGGAGGCTTCGGGATAATTCGCAGGGTCATCCGCCCTGTCAGGAACTTCGTACCACACACACGTATCTTTTGACTGGACGGATATCAGCGCCCCGGCCAGATCCCTCACCATGGAAATAAGGACCTCCCGATCCTCCGCCTCCTCAATATGATCCAGCGTATCCACAAGGGCACAGGCGTACCAGCCGATGGAACGTCCCCAGAAATTAGCGGAAAGACCGGTTTCGGGATCTGCCCAGAAGCATTCTCTCTTTTCGTCCCACCCGTGATAGAGCAGGTGAGTTTCGGGATCTTTCATATAAGAGTCTGCCAGCCGAAACTGCAGCAGGACATCAGCAAACAGACCGCTATCCGTTTGGTCATACAATGCCGTCATCGTCCAACGATCGTACTGTTTATCTGCAAGAAATGCTCGAACAGCGGCAGGAGCAATAGCTATCGGACCCTCCTTGTCCGAAGACCGTTGCGGACTGACCTCCCCGTCCGGCTGACCCGAGGATAGCTGCGTACTATCTGTCCCATCGGGCTGACCCGAGGATAGCTGCGTACTATCTGTCCCATCGGGGAAATCCTTTCCGAACATTTTCAGATATTCGGCATAAAATGGCTGCGCCATGTATATTCCGTCCAGCCACATCTGCCAGGGATAACATTTTTTGTGCCAGAAGCCGCCGAGACTGTTCCGGGGCTGACTGAGGAGCTGTTGTCTCAAGAGGGCTGCGGCGTCTGAGTATCTGCGCTCGCCCGTTTTGCGGTACAGATAGAGAAGTGTCTTGCCGTTATTTACGTAATCCAGGTTGTACAGTTCCCGGTCATAGTATCTGATAGTTCCATCCGGCAGCAGAAAGCGGTCCATATTTGTCTTTATATAGTCAAAATACTTTTCGTCCCCCGTGATCCCGTACACCCGGGCAAGCCCTGAACAGATCACGCCGTAATCGTAAGCCCAGCGCCCGTCGAGCACCGGAAATCTGCTGAGTACGGTATCCGCCATCCAAACAGACCATCTTCTTCCAAAAACCTGTCCTGCCATAACACACCTCAATCCGACCTTCCGGCGCGAAAATCTTCTCCGAAAGCTCCTACACGGCTGTATTTTTCGCACTAATTCCCCGAAAATGACCTTCCGGTGCGAAAATCCAGACTCGCGTTCGGATTTTTCGCACTAATTCGCTAAATTCGACCTTCCGGCGCGAAAATCTTCCCAAAAGTCTCCTGCCCGGACGTATTTTTCGCACTAATTCCCCGAAAATGGCCTTCCGGTGCGAAAATACTCTCTAATCGTTCTCATTTCCATGATAATATAATATAATACTTCAGTCAGAACAACAAAAAGGTTCAGGCCGCACGGCTCGCTCCCGACAGA
>JAEELB010000231.1 GCA_016288705.1 Lachnospiraceae bacterium
AGGGTACTGTTTTCACCGGATGCGATACCGCCTCCGCTCTCGCCGCACATATTGTTATAGACGGCGCCTCCCGTCATTATGAGGTTTCCGTGGACGTATATGCCGCCGCCGTCATCATCGCAGCGGTTCCTCGTGATGGTGCCGCCTTCGATGATGCAGGTGGAACCGTCGGAGATATTGATGCCGCCGCCGTTTTCGGCGTAACCGCCGGTAATGACGCCCGTTCCGCCGCTGTCCCTGATGGTGAAGATACTGCCGTCAAGAACTTCAAACACATGACCGTCCTCATCCGATTCATCATCATACAGCTGTCTGTCAATGGTACGGCCGCAGAGATCCAGGGTCACCTTCTTCCCGCGGACAGTCAGGCGGTCTCTGCCATCAGCCCTGATATCACTGTTCAGGGCTATGACCTGGTCCTCGGCAGCATTATCAAGGGCACTCTGAAGCTCATCCCAGGAGCTTGCCCAAACGTCGGCATTGACATTGGCATACAGTTCGCCATCCTGATAGCTGACCACAGCTGCACCGTCATTTCCGTTGTATGAGAAAGCGCCGATCCCGGTATTTCCGCTGTTTGTGAGATCTTTCGTAAGGGCCCTTGGTATATCTCCCGCTGCCACATCCAGAGCAGCGCCGCTTGAAAGCACTCCGGTCACTGCGACAACTGTCCCGGGCCTCAGTGTGATATTCTTTCCGCGGGGTGCCGTATTATCCTTTACCACAGGCGCGTCCTTCGCATTGAGGACTGAGTTCGATTCCAACAGAACGGCTCCGCCTTCCAGAGCAGCCTCATTACCCGTGATCGTGCCGCCAAAGAGGCTCAGATTGCCGTTATTTCCCACATAGACCGCTCCGGCATTTCCTTCCGAAGCCTTATTGCCTGTAATGGAGCCGCCGGTGACTGTGACAGTCCCCGCATTAATATAAACCGCGCCTCCGGACTGTTGGGCGGTATTTCCGGTGATATTCCCTCCGGAAATGACCATACTCCCGTTTCCATTAGTGTTTATGGCGCCTCCTAAACTTTCAGCATAATTCGAAGACAGGGTGCCTCCATTGATATAAAGTGTGCCTTCATTATGTATTCCTCCGCCCCATTTGGCAGAGTTCCCCGAAATATCGCCGCTTTCAAGGGTAAATGTGCCGGCATTGTATATTCCGCCGCCATCAGTCGAATAGCCGCCCGTGATCCGGCCTCCTCCGACGCTGTCTTTCAGAGTCAGATTGCCGTACACCTTTATCACCTGTCCGGTTTCTTCATCTTTTGAAGAAAGGTTTCTGTTGATGGTGTGTCCCATAAGATCTATGGTGATCTCATGCCCTGTCCTGATCTCAAGCGAGGCATCGCTTTCACCCGCTTCCCAATCCCTGTCGATCTGGATGGTTGCTTTTTCATCTGCATTTTCTATTATTTCCTGAAGACTGGGCCAGTTGGAAGTAACGATCCCGACTTCTCCGTTGGGATCCAGTACAACACCATATCCCTCTTTGGGGATAAAGTACCTATCGGGATCCTGGTCCTGATTGTATCTTTTATAACCGCTCGTAAAGGTACCCTTTTCCTTCTCCATAGCAACGCCTATAACAGCGTCCATCAGAGTGCCGGTAAGGT
Source organism: Lachnospiraceae bacterium (assembly GCA_016288705.1). GTDB lineage: Bacteria > Bacillota > Clostridia > Lachnospirales > Lachnospiraceae > JAEELB01. The sequence goes on from JAEELB010000231.1 coordinate 1,616, forward strand.
TCAGTTTCTTTCCGGAATACAGGTTTATATCGGATCCTCTTGATGCGGTGTTTTCAAATACATAAGGAGACCCCTGGATATTTACGGCTTTTGTATCTTCATTCACCAGAATGCCGCCGCCATCCACAACAGCCGAGTTTTCAGATATCTTCACTGTGTCCATCAGGCTGAGGGTTCCGTCGTTATTAATATATATGCCGCCGCCGCCCTCATCCGCAGAGTTATTGCTGATCACCGCATCACCCGAAATGGTGACCGTGCCCGTGCGGATCCGCATACCGCCGCCGGATCTTCTGGTTTTGTTAGACTGGATACTGCCCCCGATGATCTCGGCCTTTCCTAAGGAGCTGATCCCGCCTCCGTCGCCCTGGGCATTATTGCCGTTTATGGTGCAGTTTTCCAGGGTGAGATTCGCACCTTCGCCGTTATAGACTCCGCCGCCCTCGGCATTTCCGCTGTTGCCCGATATCTCGCAGTTCTGAAGGGTGGCTTTCCTCTTGTTATTTACGCCTGCGCCGCCGTTCTCGGTAGCGGTATTGCCGGTCACCTTCACATCCTGAAGGCTGATGGTTCCGTCCAGATTCAGGATACCGCCGCAGTCATCAGCCTTGTTTCCGGTGATGATCCCGCCTTCCATGACCAGATTTCCCGTATCAACGACTATGCCGCCGCCATCCTCATCGGTCCTGTTCCCGCTTATTTCACAGTTTTTGAGGGTCAGGGTCCTGCCTTCAACGGTGGACAGACGAAGGCCGCCGGCTCCGGTCCCTTCATCCCGGGACCAGTTGTCTTTTATAGTACAGTTTTCAATAACAGAATCAGCCCCGAGCCATACGTTCATACCGCCGCCGTTCTTGTCGCAGTAGTTGTAATAAATTGTGGCGTTTTTCAGATCAAGGGTACTGTTTTCACCGGATGCGATACCGCCTCCGCTCTCGCCGCACATATTGTCAAAGACGGTACCTCCCGTCATTATCAGGTTCCCATGCACGTATATGCCGCCGCCGTCATCATCGCAGCGGTTCCTCATGATGGTGCCGCCTTCGATAACGCAGGTGGAACCATCGGAGATATTGATGCCGCCGCCGTTTTCGGCGTAACCGCCGGTAATGACCCCTGTTCCGGCAGTATCCCTTATGGTCAGTTTGGCGCCGCCCTCCACTTCAAATACGTGGCCGTGGTCATCCGAAAATAACCCATAAAGACCCCTGTTGAGAATATGCCCGTTGAGGTCCACAACGACCTCCCTGTCCTGTCCTTCAACCTTCAGACGGTCGTCTTTCCCGTCAGCTTCGATGTCACTCTGGAGAACGATCGCTCCGCCTTTCTCCACAGTGTTGATGGCGTCCTGAAGGGCTCCCCAGGTGGATACGCCATGACCTTCCGCGGTCTTTACATAGAGTTCTCCATCCTTAACCTCCAGTGCATCCTCGGCTTTTTGACCGTTCCAGGTTATGGCAGACATAGGCCAACCCTTAACGGCCCAACCCTCCGTAATGGGTCCGGACAGTGATTCCGCGGAAACATCCAGCAGAACTCCATCATAATACGGTCCCTTAATGATCAGTTTCTTGCCCGATTTCAGTACTATATTTTTCCCTCTGCCGGCCAGATTGTCCCTTACTTCCGGTGAACCATCGACATTAAGTGTACCTTCCTCGCCTAAAAGAATGCCTCCGGCTTCATAATTCGCGTGGTTCCCGGTGATTTTTCCTGCGCTCAGGCTCAGCGCACCGCTTTTGACATGGACTCCGCCGCCGCCGCAGCCCTCTTCAAAGAAATCTTCATTAGTGCCGTTTCCGGTAATGGATCCGCCGTACATAGAGGTTTCGCTTCCATCGACCAGGATCCCTCCGCCGCATTTCCCGGCTGAATTTGACGATATTTCTCCGCCTACAATTGTGAGTTCTCCCCTGGTGTAGATACCTCCTCCACCTTTATCCGAGGTATTGCTCCTGATCGCGCCGCCGGCTATTTTTACTTTTCCATCACTATAGATTCCGGCGCCATTCTTGGATCTGTTGCCTGAAATAACGAAATTGGCTTTCGTATCTCCGGTATCGTTTCCCAGATATAACTCACCGCCGGACGTTACATGGATCCCTCCGCCGTTATCGGACCATCCGCCGGTGACTTTCCCTCCTTCGTCGCTCGAGGAGTCTGTGATATGAAGTTTGCCCAGGACTTTTATGACCTCCCCGTCTTCCGTAGAGGAAGCGCGGCCCCTGTCGACGGTATGTCCGTTCAGATCCAGGAAGATCTCCTTTCCTTCCGGTATCTCAATAACCTGATCAGAGTTCGAAGCCTTATAGTCCTTTGTCACCGTGACGGTACCGCCATTTTCCGCGGCGTCGATCTTGGCCTGAAGATCTCCCCAGTCAGTATCGGTGATCATCGCCTCGCCCTCATTGTCCAGAGCCACTGAGTGTCCCGGTGATGAAGAGAAGAAATGGAGAGAGGGGTTTTGAGACATATTGTAATAGCTGTAATCCCTGGTGAAGGCTCCTTCGCCAAAATCATCAGCCAGCGCCACACCTATGCATGCTTCGGCAGGAAAAGCGCTGGTGACTTTGATCCTCTTTCCCACCGCAAGGAAAATATCGCTCTTTGCATCTGCAGCTCCATTTTCCTTTACGATGGTATTTCCTCCGACGTTGATCTCCCCTTTGCTGTCGATCATTACGCCGCTTCCGCCTTCGTAAGAAAGATTTTTCCTAATGGTGACATCGTTCAGAGTAAGGGTAGCGGAACCCACGTAAACAGCCCCGCCTTTTCCTTTAGCCTCATTCCCGGTCAATGAGCCGCCGGTCAGAGAAGCGTCGCCCTTGGCTATTTTGAGCGCGCCTCCCACTCCGTCATCATTATCTGAATCATTATCTTTGAATTCGCAATCCGTGAGGCTCACGCTGCCATAAGAGCAAAGACCTCCGCCTCCCTTGGATCTTGCGGTACTGCCCTCTATCAGGGTCTTCTCCATAGTGAGCCGGCTGTCGTTGTAAATAGCGCCGCCTTCACGACCGGAGGAATTGTTTTTAAATTCGCACCCTGTGATCTCGCTTTTACACTTATTATTGACGCCGCCGCCGCCATTTTGCGTGTCGTTGCCGATCACCTGCACATTCCGGAGTGTCAGGCTGCCGCCTCTATTGTAGGCTCCGCCGCCGTCATACCCGGTATTTTCGGAAATCATACCGCCTTCCATTACGAGCGCTCCGCTATCCACCTGGATCGCGCCGCCGCCACCGTTGTCGTTACCGTCTGCTCTGTTATGTTCGATTATCGTATTGCTTACGGTCAGAGTCGTTTCCCCGGAGTTCAGGTGCAGACCGCCGCCGCTTTCTCCTGCATGGTTATCCTGGATGTTGCTGTCCTTGATGAACCCGTCCTCCTTGAGGTGAACGTTCAGGCCGCCGCCGTTCTTCCCGGATTCATTTTTCAGGATATCGACCCCGGAGAGCCGGATCACGCTGTCGTCTCCGGAAGCGATCCCGCCGCCTGCCCCGCCGGCTTTGTTTTCCACTATCAAACCGTTTGTCATGGTGAGTGAGCCAAGGACATTGATGGCGCCGCCGTCAACCTTTGCCCTGTTGCCCCGTATGGTCCCGCCTTCAATGACACAGGCAGAACCGTTTGAAATGCTGATGGCGCCACCGTATTGTGCATAGCCTCCGGTGATCACGCCGGTGCCGCCGCTGTCACGGATGGTCAGTGTTCCGAGCTGCGTCCAGAATACGTTGCCATTATCCTTAGGATCATCACTGCCGCCCAGATTTCTGTCGAGGGTGTAGCCAAAGAGATCCACTGTGATCTCCCTGTTCTCATTGAGGCTCAGAGGTTCGGCATTTACCGGCGCTGTGATGTTTTGCTTAAGGCCGATGGAAGATCCGGTTTCCAATGCGTCCAATTTCTCCTGAAGTTCCGCCCAGCCGGTGACGAATACCGTCGCCTTGGCATCTGCATAGATCTCCTTTTTTACATCGTCCGGCTTCAGTTCCACCGAATTATCCCCGCCATTATAGGTAAACACCTGCATGGGCAGTTCACTGGCGGTTACATCTGTGCAATCCGCGATCTTTCTCGGCAGACCTGAAGCCGCGAAGTCAATAGCCGCTCCCACTCCGAGCGCATCAGTTATGTCAAACACCTCGTCCCCCTGCAGCAGGATGTTATTCCCATTGGGGGCTTTATTATCCTTTACGACGGGTTCACTGCAGATCCGCAGTTTTCCGTCTCCCGACTCAAACAGGATCCCGCCTCCCGACTGACCGGCGGAGTTCTGTGAGACAGTTCCGGCTTGCAGATCAAGTGTTCCGTTTTTGAGGCAGATCCCGCCTCCGGAGCCGGTAAGTGCCCTATTTCCTGTGATATTGTAATTATCGAATGCGCTTACCATGCCATTAGCTGCATCGATATAGATACCGCCGCCGGATCCTTCGGCCCGGTTATCCGTGATCAGGCAGCCCCGGATAAGCTGTTTTTCACTATGCCCGACCTGGTTAAAATATATCCCGCCGCCGTTATCTGCTGCGTAATTTGAGGAAACAGTACCATTGATACTGACCTTTCCGTCATCCACATAGATACCGCCGCCATTCATAGCCCTGTTTCCGGTGATAAGGCCGCTGTTAAAATACAATTTCCCTCCGGGAGCGACGTAGATACCGCCGCCGTTTCCGGTATTGTAGCCTCCGGTGATCCTGCCCCCTCCTCTTGAGTCCTGAAGGGTCAGTTCCCCGTAAACCTTTATCACCTCACCATCGTCAAAGCTTTCTTCAAGAGCCCTGTCAAGGCTGTTTCCGCACAGATCGATGGTGACCTTCTTCGATGCATTGACTGACAGGCTGTTGTTCTCCGTCCCGGCTTTCAGACTCCTGTCCAGTTTGATCACAGTGCCTTCACCCGCTTCATCCAAGGCACTCTGGAGCGTCCCCCAGGAGTCTATGTATGCCGGGCCTTCAGCCCTGACAACAGTCTGACCCATGGGGCTTATGCCGCAGGAACAGACCACCATGATGAGCGAAAGCCACATGCTGATCATCTTCTTCAACTTACCCATATCCGTTTCCCTCCTTTATGCTGACAGCCCGGCAGGTAATCAATCGAGCAGGGATCCCCTGCTCGATCCGGCAATGCCGCTTCCATCTCGCACTGCGTACTCGATGATGTGCATTCGCCATATGCCAGAATCTGCGTGCAAGCACACATTCGGGCACATGGCTCATTACCAACACAGACGGTTGAAACCCAACCGTCCGCAAACACGGGACGCAACAGCTTCCCGTGGTCATACACAACTAAATACCTTGGATATACCATAAAACAGGCGTTATCACAAGGGCGATCTCGTCATCCGGCCTGCGAAAACTATTCATCCATCAGGCGGAACTGGCTGACTATGTCCGAAAGCTTATTGGATACCCCCTTCTGATCCTGGGCTATATTTGAAACATCCGATACCATCCCGGATACATCGTTTACAATATCCGTCACTTCGGATGAACTCGTTGCGGTCTCCGTTGTTGACTCAGCTATTGATCCCACGGCCATATTCACCTGCTCCATGGATTCGCGGATATACTCAACCATCTCTGATATCTTCTCCGTAAGCTCCCCGAAGAGCCTTGCATCTTCACCATACTGGCGTCCAACCTGTATGAAATTATCGTAATCGGGAGTCACGGTATCCTGAACAAAGGAAAGCAGTTCACCGGAATCGCGGTTCAGCGAAGCGAACGCATCCTGTATGGATGAGATCGTAGCCTGTATCTTGTCGACGGCTTCCTTGGTATCCGTAGCAAGTTTGTTTATCTCGCCTGCGACAACGGCAAATCCTCTTCCGTGTTCGCCGGCTCTCGCAGCCTCAATGGAAGCATTCAGAGACAGCAGGTTTATCTGATCCGCTATTTCGGAAATAGAGTCCGCAAGAGTACCGATCTCGCTTACCACTTCAGCCTTTTCGGACGCCTCTTTGAGTGCCTTGCCTCTGGCCTCCGCTATTGCGATGGCGTTGTCCGAAGATACCTTGCCGTCATGCTCGATCTTGGCAGCGCGCGCGCGTATACTCTGGACCTCTTTGGCGATCGTTTCGGTTTCTACGGCCAGCCTTGCGACAGATTCATTTACTTCGTTGGCAGACGCCGAAACCTGCTGAGTTGCCGCGCCGGTGCTGCTCATTGCATCATTTACCCGCATCATGGAGCTTTGGACATTTTCAAACTGAGTGCTCAGATTCACCGCCACGTCGTCTATCCGGTTCGAGGATGAGTTGACCCTGTTTGAGCCCTGCATGATGTTTCTTATGACATCGCTGTTATTCTTATACATTTCGTTGAGCGACATGCTCATCTGGCCGATCTCGTCGGTCCTCTTTATATCCACGGGGTCAACGGTAAAGTTGCCCTTTGCGAGCTCACTTGCAAACTTCTGAACCTTGCGCATTGCCTTTGCTATGCTGGAAGCCTGCATGAATATAAGTATCGTGCACAACACTATCGCAATGACGAGGATAATAACAGATATCTGGGTCATCCGCTGCACCGGCGCGTTTATCTTACTCTGTTCCACCACTATTCCCAGCTTCCAGCCAACCTCCGGAATGGTATCGTAATAAATATTCTTTCCGCCGTGGGTTATGGTACCGTTCTGGCTTGACATGATCTGAGAAGCTATCGGAGCTATATCGGGATCACTTGACAGAGTGACCGCGTTGGCGGCTGCCTCGGGATCCGTACTCTTATACACGTAGGTTCCGCCTGAATCTGCCAGAAGGAGAGTGCCGTCATTTGATATCTTCACCTGGGAAAGTGACTGCTGGACCGTGTCGAGGGTTATGTCACAGGTAATGCAGCCTATATACGCCCCGGTCGCCGAATCGAAAATGGGGACCGAACACGTGGACATCACGGTGTTGCTGGAGGGATCGTAATAAGGGTCCGTGATGACCCCGCTGACCTTAGTGAGTTTCTTTGCGTTGAGATAGTATTCCTGTGAGAAATAATCATACTCGGCGTTGGAATACTCCCAGTCCTCCACATAGCCGCCGCTCCCGTCCTTATACCAGTAGGGACCGTAATACTCCTCCTTGGCGTCATATACGTTGGGTTCAAACCATATTCCCGCTCCGCTGGCCAGATCGTTGTCCTGAAGCATCGACTGAAACAGAGCAGCGTAGTCTTCGATGGAAGTGTATTTGTATGATACCGAAAGGTCCTTGGACAGCGCCTCCGCTATATTGCGTATGCCATCGAGCTGGGCATCCACTTCATTGATGCTCTCCTTCAGTGTGGCCTGCATATACTGTTCCGTGAGAGCATGGATCTCATTACTGCTTCTTGTGGTGAGCAGGACAGACATGATAATAAGCGACAGGATGACAGTAGGAAGAATGACTGCCAACATTTTGAACTGGATACCCAGTCCGTGGGTTGATGTTTTCGTGTTTGCCATTGCACAATCCTCCTTGTGTTGAATGGCATATGGATCAATTTTACCGCATCAATCCGTATGCTGTTTTAAGTAAGTACGGTTCTCGAAGGGTCAATACAAGGTACTGAATCCCATGATATGCCACGGTTCATCGAAAGTCAACGGATCAGCCGAAAAGGAGCGCATTGGCAATGGATAGGGATCAGCGGAAAGAGAACACCCTCTCCGGGTTCTTTCCGAGGATGAGTTCAATATCGTCCTTGGTGACGCCGCGTTTTTCAAGCATGGGGAGGAACGACTCAAACATATGAGAATATCCGTAGCCGCCGGCTGACCTCAGGTCTTCTTTTCTGCAGATATCCATGGACAGGAGCAATTGGTCAAGACGCCCCCATTCCTTTACCTTCCGGACCGTATCCGCGCGGTATTCATCGCCCATGCCGGCTATCTTGCCTATCATATCCAGGCCGACGTATACGCCCATATCGAGGAGTTTTTTCAGAGACTCGTCTCCCTTGTAGAATTCGATATGTCCGATCACGATCTTTTCAGGTGCTATCCCGCGGGAAAGAAGAAATTCCGCCTGCGGTATCTGAAGTGTCCCGTGGCTCGGATGGGTAGACACAACGGCTCCGGTCCTGCGGGCCGCGATACACATCCCTTCCCAGGATCTCAGTTCCTTTTCGCGCGGTCCCGGATAGGACCATGCGATCTCACCGATGACGCCCGCCTTAATGCCGCTGCCGCCTATCCCTTCAGTCAGATCGCGTACCGCCTCTTCCGCGATCTCCTCAGGCGTCCGGTCAAGTATGGACGGATCAATGAAATCCTCAAGGTAATGCCCGGTGGACAGAACGATGTTGATCCCGGTTTCTTCCGTAAGTCTCCGTGCATACTCCGGCGCCCTGCCCATGGACTGATTGGTCATATCCACGATATTGCGGATCCCGTATCTGTATGCATCTTTAAGATCCATGCACATCAGATCGAAGGAATCCGTCCCCAGGTCTCCGGGCGTAAGGTCGATGGACATATGCTCATGCATCAGGGTATAGCCGTTACTCAAAGCCATTTTACAAACCTCAGTTCATCGGTGTAGCTGCCATCCTTGTTTTTCCGTTTGTGAGGGATCATTCCGTACTCCTGAAAGCCAATACTTCGAAGATTCCCGCAGGATGCGGCATTGTCCGTTGCGGAGGTGCATTCAACCTGTTCAAAACCGATCTCTTTTGCCGTGGATATAGAGGTCAGCATCAGTTTCTTCCCCAGGCCTTTCCCCTGCGCTTCCTTAAGCAGACCTGCTCCCAATAAACAGCGGTGACGCATGCTCTCCCCCCATTCACCCATATCCGAAAGTTCATTGAGCCCGATGAGTCTGCCGTCCCGGAAAGCGCCGAGCAGAAGTATGCGAGGGTCACTCTCAAAATCAAGAATGTATTCCTCAGCGTTGTCGGCGGTCAACCTTGTCTCACCGGGTGCCCACGGGAAAAACGGAGATTCCTGAGCGCCCTGTTCGACAAATTTTATCAGTTCTTCCGCATCTTCCTGTTTCAGACTTCTGAAGACACAGGATACACCTTCTCTGTCAGTTATCTCTTCCGGACTGTAGATCATTTTTATCCTTCAACCTTCCACATGTTCATGCGGGAACGGGCCATGCCCGGTCCGCCTTTCCCTTCAGACGCCGTCACTGTACCAGAATGCCCTGCTTGTGGTTCTTTTCCAGACTGCGCCCCCTGAAAAAATCATCGATCACCCTTTCCGTCAAATCCCCGAAAATAGGAGTGCAGCACGTAGTCTGGGATTCATAATATCCGGGCGCGAAGTTGCATTCGATAAACACGGCTTTCCCTGCTTCGTCCACCATAAAATCCCAGCCGATCCATCGGAAATGAGGAAGCCTCGGATGCATCCGCTCCACCTGTTTGCGGATGTCGTCCATGCCGGGAAGCGGCCCTTCAACTTCACTGAGGAGAGCCGGTATATCCTCCCATTGCGGGGGAAGAATGAATTTTGAGTCCTCCTTCAGATAGTCACGAAGGACTCTTTTGGCGGGCCTGTTGTCATCATCGATAGCCACATAGTAGCCCCGCCTGCCGTAATGCACGATCTGATCGCCCGCGGGACTGACCCTGAGAAGCATGAACGGGATATAGACCCCCTCCTCCGTCAGCATGGACAACGCCCTCACGGTCGTGGGTCCGCCTTCCGCGATCTTTCTGTATACCGGATGCTCCGTCACCTTCTCCTGAACGATAAAGTTCGCTCCCGCTTCGTCAAGGACCGCTCCCACCTGCTCCCGCGTCAGCGAAGCGGGTGCAAAGGCCTTCACATCTTCGCCTCCGCAGGTGTAGACCGACGGCTTGATCACAAGCTTGTCCGGCTCTTGCAGAACGAGATCGATCGCCCTGTCACGGCTTATCCTGCTCATGCCGCCGTCATAGTACAGACCGGACATGCAGCGGCAGATGCTGCGCGGCCTGTGGATCTCGGGAAACAGCAGATCATAATAGCACTTATCCTGGGTTCCGGCCCGGAACTGCATATTGTTGAGGTAGGGGATCAGGTCACAGAAATAAAAGTCGCTGGACACAAATAAGGGATTGACCGAATGATCGCGGGAGCCCGCCATCTCAAACCAGTACTTCTCCGGCTCTCTCCCGTATTGTCTCCAGAAAGGGAGAAGCTCGCTTTCGTACTGCGCATCATCAATTCGGAAGTCGCGGGTAAGGGACTCGTAATGGAACAGATTGTCTTCCCTGAGCGCCTTACGCATATACTCATTTTTGGCTTCCAGCGCCCTGCCGAACGCCCGGTTCATCCTGATCTCTTCTGTCATAGTGAATCAACCCTCATTTTACTGCTTCTCTGTCCGATCGCGCTTTTTTCGTACACATATTATGAGCAGTGCGAAACACAAAGTCAATAAGACGAAGGCTGCCCGCGTTGAAGACGACATGGGAAGATGATAAAATCGATCCCGTTACCGGCCTTAGATGATGCGCCTTAAATGACAGAGGAAAACGGAGGACGTTCCTATGTATGATAATAAAACCATGATCGATAAAGAGGAGAGCCGTCATTCTTTGAATGAGCTGAAGACGCCCTGTTTTATCATTAACGCCCAAAAGTTTTGCGATCAGGTGAAGGCATTCCGCGGATCGTTGAATTCCTGTTTTCGGTCCCACATTCTCGCATATTCCGTCAAGACGAATTCCCTTCCTTATCTTTTGAACCTCGCCCGCACGCAGGACCTTTATGCGGAGGTAGTGTCAGGCGACGAGTATGGTCTTGCAAGGAAGATGGGCTTCCCCATCAACAGGATCATCTATAACGGTCCCATGAAGACCCGGGAAACCTTTGTTGAAGCCGTAAAGGGCGGGGCATACGTAAATATTGAGACAAAAAGAGAGCTGGACTGGCTTGACGATCTGGACAAAACGCAGGACTGCAGCCTGGGGATAAGACTGAATATCGACCTGTGGAAACTCTGCCCAAGCGGCGCTTACACGGGAAAAAACAGCAGATTCGGCTTTGATGCGGAAAACGGAGAACTTCAGGATGCGCTTTCCGTCATAAACAGGAAAGGATTCCGGATCAAAGGCATCCACTTACACCGCACATCGACCACAAGGAGCATTGAAGTATATGAAGCCATCTGCAGATACGCGGATAAAGTCATAAAGGACAACAAACTGGATCTGTCCTATGTGGATATAGGCGGAGGATTCAGCGAAAATAAGCCCGGAAAACCCGGATATGACGATTATGCAAACGCAATAAAAAACAACATGGACTGCGGGAACATCACTGTCATTTTCGAGCCGGGGAACGCCCTGCTGGCAGATCCCGTCGATTATCTGATGAGCGTGATCGACAGGAAAAATGTCGGCGACGCGCGGATCCTGACATGTGACGGTTCCCGCATGGATATCGATCCCTTCTACAGAAAAGAAAGCTACGGGTACGAGCTCATCGATATAACCGACAGAAAAAAGGAACCTGTTCAGGAATTGTGCGGCTGTACCTGCATGGAAGGCGACAGGATCTTTACTGTCAGGGATGAAAAGGAGCTGTGTATCGGCGACAGGATCATACTGTTCGGAGAAGGCGCGTACACAATGACATTGATCCCCAATTTTATCCGCTTCCAGCCTGCCGTATATGCCTATGACGGAACGCGCTATGACCAGGTCAGAAAAAAATGGGACGCTTCTGAGGTCATGCAGAGCAGCGTTTCCGAATTTTAGCAGGCAGCAGCCGCTCCTAATACGGCTACATCTTCCAGTCCTGTGAAATAAGCTGTTGTTTCGTCATCCGGCTGTATATACTGTCGAACCCGGCAAGGAATTCAGGGCTGCCCTGCTCGGCGACCACGCCGTCCTTCAGCACCACTATGTGATCGGCATTTGCGATGGTCCTCATCCTGTGAGCAATGATCATAACGGTCTTATTTTTTATCAGTCTTGACAGGGCTTGCTGTATCGCTGTCTCATTTTCGGCATCAAGGGACGCTGTCGCCTCATCCAGCAGTATTATGGGAGCGTCCTTAAGAAACGCCCTGGCGATGGATATTCTCTGCCTCTCTCCTCCCGAAAGCTCACTTCCGTTCTCTCCTATAAATGTGTCATACTTATCCGGAAGCTGATCGATGAACTCCCCGCAGTTGGCAAGCCTTGCAGCCTCCATGACCTCCTCGTCGGTAGCGCCGCTCCTTCCGATACGGATATTCTCCTTAACTGAGTTATTGAAAAGGGTGACATCCTAGAATACGATGGAATAGTTTTTAAGCAGAGTCTCGGGATCGATCCCTGAGATATCCACTCCTCCAAGAGTGATCCTACCCGAATTCACGTCCCAGAACCTGGCTGCCAGCCTTGATATCGTGGTCTTACCGCCGCCGGAGGGTCCGATGAGAGCCGTTACCCCCCCCTGCTTTGCCGTAAAGCTCACATCGGTAAGCACATCCGTATCATCCGAATACTGAAACCCCACATGATCAAACACGATATCAAATCCATTATTATTTATCTTCTCGTCTCCGGTCTGGGGCTTTGTGGAAAGCACTTCATCAAGTCTCTCGCACTGGATGCCGCAGGAAATGATCGCCGCAAAATTCTGCAGCGTGATCTGCATGGGATCGTAGAGCCTGGATACGAGCATGAGGAACATGAAAAATGTCAGTATGCTGATCTCGCCTTTTGCAAACAGGGCTCCGCCCACAACCGCGGTCGTTCCGATGCCGATTTTAAGGATGATGGCCGAGGAATTTACATATACCGCCATTTTAAGTTCTGTCAGGAGAGCCTCTTTTTCCACGTTCCTGATCTTTTCTTCCAGTTCATCCATATATCTGTTTTCGGCGTTGTTGGCGCGCAGATCCCTTATTGATTCCAGGCATTCCTGTATGCCGTCGGTCATCGCGAGCTTCACTGCCGAATTCTTGCGAACGGCTCTTCTCTCAGCCCCGGCGCAGGTGATTATTATCAGAAACGCAACCGGGATCACCCAGAAACTTGCCAGCACCATACGCCAGTCAAACGCGAAGAAAAGACTGACGCCTACCAAAGACACGGAAATGACCGCTCCGATCATTTCCGGTATCCAGTGGCTGGACGCCGTCTCGATCTGGGCGCAGTCGCCCATGATATTTGTGGTAAGGTCCGCTATATTTTTCTTTCCGAAATATGAGAGAGGGAGCTTTCTCAATTTCTCCGCCAGGGTGGTCCTTCTGACGCCGCTCTCTCTGTAAGTAGTCAGAAAAGTGGCGTTGTACTGAATGAAATTGGTAAGAGCGATCAGCGCGATCACTGCGACGGATCCCGCTGCATAAAAGGGGATCCTTTCTCTCGTAAAAGTTCCTTCCAGAAGATCTTTTATAAGGCAAAACAATATCCCCGCGGGCATCATCAGGGTGATATTGGTTATCGTCACACACGTACAGGCCTTGATCATGTCTGTTGCGCCCTGTCTTGAAAGGGCGTATTTATGCTGTAATCTCTCTATCATTTTATGCACCTACCTTCCATTCGATGGACCTTGTGTACTCATCAAACATTTTTCTGTACAGACCGTTATTATGCATCAGAGTTTCATGATCTCCGCTCTCCGTGCACCGTCCGTCTTCCATCACAAATATCCGGTCCGCGTTCATGACGGTGCTGAGTCTGTGAGCGATCATGATGAGCGTCTTCCCTTTTGCCAGTTCTTCAAAGGCCGCCTGCACCTTAGCCTCGTTGTCAGGATCGGCAAAGGCCGTCGCCTCATCAAGGATCAATATGGGTGCGTTCCTGATGACCGCTCTTGCGATCGTGATCCTTTGCTGCTCGCCGCCTGAAAGGTATGTGCCTTTCTCACCGATCACGGTATGCACTCCCTTCGGAAGCTTTTCGATGATATCCATGCACTGGGCTTTCTTAAGAGCATCCATCACTTCATTTTCGTCCGCATCCGGTTTCGCCATCCTGACATTCTCAAGGATGGATTTTTTGATCAGCCTGCTGTCCTGAAACACAAAGGAAACCTGCTTCATCAGTTCTGAAGGCTCGATGTCTTTGACGTTTACTCCGCCGACCAGTATCTCGCCCTCCGTCACGTCAAAGAATCTGACCATGAGTTCAGCCAGTGTTGTTTTGCCTGATCCGGATGGTCCGACAAGGGCAACATGTTCCCCCGGTTCGATCCTCAAGGATACGTTTTTGACGGCGTCTCTTGCGGCGCCTTTATACCTGTAAGTGACGTTTTTCAATTCAACGCTGTGATCTGCCGGGATCCTTCCGGCCCCGTTATCAGGGAGAGGCTCTAATTCCATGACTCTCTCCACGCGTTTAAGAGCATCGATCAGAGTCATCTCCGCCTCTCCCGAATACGCCACCTTGGTAAGAGCCACGGTGATGAGTGGTGTTACGATGATGTAATACATGACATTTAAGATCAGCCCTGCGCTCACTCCGTCCTTCGCAAAAATAAAAGCCGCCACCACAATGAAGGCAAAGATCGCATTGATACAGGTCATAAAAGCGGTCATCGGGAATCTCAGGACCAGCGTGTATTCCGTGGTCCATTTGCCGTAGCCGTCAATTGACGCCTTGAATCTCCTGAAAGAATGTATGGTCTGTCCGAAGGTTTTCACGACGGGTATTCCACGTACATACTCTGTCGCTTCACTGCTCATGATATCAAGGGCATTCTGATACTCCTTCATCTTTTCCTGCATGCCCTTCCCCATCATGGACGTCATGCAGAGAAAGCCGATCAATGCCGGGATCATGCAGATAAGACCCATCTTCCAGTTAAAGGCAAAGACCAGGACCATAAGGCCTATGGGCGTCACCGCCGCAACTGTTTTATCCGGAAGCTGGTGAGCGATAAAGGTTTCCGTTGCTGCCGTGGAATCGTTCACGATACGCCGTATCTTGCCGGTGCCGTCTTCATCAAACACCCCCAAAGGCAGGGTCAGGATCCTCCGCATCAGGGAACTCCTCATATTTGCCTGGACCCGGAAGGCTGCAATATGCGTACACAGCAGAGCTACGATATAGATAAGCAGAGATGTGACCGTGAGGATCACTGCCTGCCATGCGTAGCGGCTTATCCCTGACAGGTCCTCCCCGTTTACCGCTATGCTGATGATCTTCCACAGATCGTAATAGGGGACCAGCACCAGTAAAGCGCTGACGGCCGCTATGGCCCTGCCCAGCGCGATCAGCTTTTTATGCCCTCCGGCATACTGACCGATCAGTTTCATGTGATCAAATTTTCCTGTTTTTCCCAAGTTTTTCTCCTCCTGTTTTATTTTGATCTATATGAACCGCCGCAGCGGATAAATTTCCATTTGGTCAGGGTATTTGTTGGTTAGTTATCGCTAACTTGCATCCGATAACTAACGACTTTAAAAAAGAGCCTTTCGGCTCTCATTTGAATCCCATGATCTTCAGCCAACCCGGCATGAAAAAATCCTGTATGGTACTCAGATATCTGTCTATCATAGCTTCGTCACAATCGTGTACGATCGGTTCAAAGCATGCCGTTAGATACGCTGACAGCAGCATATGCAGCTCCTCCTCATCGATATCGGACGCCGGATACCCCTTTTCCCTGAAATATCTTATGGCTTCCAGCAATTGTTTCTGGTTTTCCAGCGCATATTCGTGAATGAAATTCTCATACTTGGTCCCGGCGGAACAGGTCATGAGCAATCTGAATTCGTCCCTTCTGGGAAGGATCACTTCCCTGACCATATCAACAAATGATTCGCCGAATATATCGCTTTTCTTTGCCTGAGCCTCGACAAGTCTCTGCTTTCCTTCCGTATGCCTTAAGGTCCAGGCCTTTATCTCTTCGACAAGCGGCTCTACCATGGCGTCAAACATTGCTTCCTTGTCCGCGTAGTGTCTGTACAGGCCTGCGGAAGTCATCCCTGCCCGGGCTCCGATGCTCCGGATCGACGCGGCCTTAAAGCCCTTCTCCAGGAATTCTTCTTTTATCGCTTTGTTTACCTTTATATGGCTTAGTGTCTTATCTCTCGGCATTATTCGGATGCTTTCGCGTAAGTTATCATCGTTCGCTATCAAAGATTACATCATGGAGATGCATTTGTCAACAAAATTTTTCGCGTACAGGCTCCTTTCCCTGCAACCCACCGAAGGCAGTACCTCCCTGCGGCTCCGGTTTAGTCTTTCCACCCGATAAAATCGACGATTTCGCCTTTTTTATCGGGTCCCGGCGGCCTCGCCGAGTCTCTTCCTACCGAGACGTCCTAACGAGAGTCGATTATTAAACCAGTGATCCGACAAGCTCCAGATCTGCCGGAAGCCACTTCACATCCGTGAGTTCTTCCTTTTTCAACCAGCGCGCCGCCTCTGCTTCTTTCAGTTCAGGTTGACCGGATATAATCTCAGCCCAAAAACAATCCATAGATAAATGAAAACCCGGATAATCGTATTCCACTGTTTTGATCAACTCTCCGACAGAAATATCAACCGCCAATTCCTCCCTGATCTCCCGCGCCAAAGCCTGCTTCGGCGTCTCACCG
>JAEELB010000232.1 GCA_016288705.1 Lachnospiraceae bacterium
ATAATCTCATCTCATGGTGCATCGACAAGGGCATCCATGTCTGTTTTGATGTCCACAGCACCCCCGGCGGATACATGATAGGCGGCGATGAAGGAGCATCCAGAGAGCTCCTGTTTACCGCGGGAAGTAAGGAGGAACAGATCTTTATTGATTTCTGGGAGTTTATAGCTCTTCGCTATGCGGATGTTCCGAATAACGCCCTGTCCTTTAACCTGTATAACGAGCCCCCGAGGTTTGCAACGGATGAACAGTATACGGCGCTCATGAAAAAGGCGATCGCGGCGGTGACAAAAGCCACTCCCGACAGACTGATATTTGTCGATATGCTCGAATACGGAACGACTCCGGTTTACGGGCTTGTTGGCGAGAAGGTGGTACAGACATTCCACAGCTATCAGCCGTACGAATTCACCCACACGCTGGTGGATAATTCGGATTACGAGGCCGGTGAAGCCGCAAGAAAAGCCGAAAAACGCGAAGTGGTCACATACCCTCTTCCGGCAATCAAACTCTCCATCGGAGACAGTGGCTATGTCGTAAACGGCGATTTCAATGCAGGGACCATCCTTACAATGCGGTTCGGGGAGGGCGCGGCCGGCGCCGAGGTTTATCTTCTGGCGGACGGCAACGAGGTGTTCCGGCAGACCACTAGTCCTGATATGATTGAAAAAAGCGGTATGAAAATAAACGACGAGGGCAATTTTGAGTACTGGGCAGATATCAATCCCGACGCAAAGAAGATCGAGGTCACATGCACCCTGCCGGCGGATGCGAAAGAGCTTAAGTTCAAGCTCAAGGATCCCGATAAATGGCTTGATATCAATGAGCTCATCATAGAAACCGACAAATATAAAACAAAGCTTTCCGGTCGATGGATCGAAGAGATCGGAGACGCCCTGCCACCCACAAGGGCAAAGGTCGATGAAAACGGAATAGTAAGCCTTCAGAATGATGCCGAAAAATACAGTTACGGCAAAGATGATATCGAGGCCCTGTTCAAAAAGTATGATGATTTTTCAAAAGAGACCGGAACAAAGATAATGCTGCAGGAATTCGGAGACTGTGTCTACACGGAGATAAACGGAGCCAAGGCTTTTTATGATGATGTCCTGAGTGTATGTGACGAGCTTAATATAGGCTGGTGTCATTATGCTTATGACGGCGGAGACTTCTCGATCGTCGCCATTTCACCGCAATACGAAAGGCGCGGGGCAACCTATGTGGAACTGTCAACCGGAAGACGCATATGCAAGGAGCTTTGGGATGTTTTGAAAAGGCACATGAAATAATGGACCCCCGGGTCTCGGTTTCGGTTTTGGGCCCCCGTGACGGGGTCGGGGGTCCAAAATGAAAGGATACTGTCAATGAAAAAATTCAGTAAAAAACTTGGCGCAATGATCATGTCTGCCGTCATGGCTCTCACATTTACTCCAAGCGGCGTACTCGCCGAAGGAGCTGATGACGAATTCGAAAGCGTTCCGGTCTATGGTCTCTATAACCCAAACAGCGGTGAGCACTACTTCACAGTGGATGAGTCAGAGACAGAAAACCTCTTGCAGGTCGGTTGGGAGGAAGGCGACGTAAAATGGTTTGCACCTGCATCAGGTGATCCGGTTTACTGCCTGTACAATCCCAATGTATTTGATGCTGCCGGTAATGCTCTTGGTGACCATCATTACACAAGCAGCGAAACTGAGAGAGACAGCCTCCTTGCAGTTGGTTGGCTCGAGGGAGATGTTAAATTCTATTCAGCTCCGGAGAATTCTAATCCTATTTACGGCGTGTATAATCCCAATGCTTACTCTATGTACATGTCAGGCGCGCATCATCTTACACAGGACGCAAGCGAAGTTAAAGACCTTCTCGCTCTCGGCTGGGAGGAAGGCAATCCCAAGTTCTACGGATACGCCGTTGTGCCGGTTGTTGGGGCGGGCAAAATCCTTAATGTACAGGTTTTTAACGAGGATTTCATACACCGCATGGAAAACTATTATCCCGGATATATAACGACAAGTGCTACATCAGGAATGATCGGCGATGTAGCAGTTAATTTCACCATTACACCTACCGAGGACAATGCTTATCAGGACAACCTTGACGAGCTCCTTCAAAACAATGCAGAGGCTGACGCATACGACAAGGTAGACCTCTTCATTGTTGAGGCTGACTATGCTCAAAAATATGTTGACGCAGACAAAAATGTTGCCATAAAGCTTTCGGATCTGGGCATCACTTCTGATGATCTTTCAGATCAATACAAGTATACGCAGGAAATCGTTACTGACAAAAATGGCGATATAAGAGCTTCTTCATGGACGGCAAACTCCGGCGGCTTAATTTACAACCGCGAAATAGCAAAGGAAATTATTGGTTCTGATGATCCCGCTGATGTTCAGGCGGCAGTTTCTGATTGGTCAAAGTACAATGAGACAGCAAAAGCTGCGGCGGATAAAGGCTATCTCATGACGCCCTCAGCAAATGATACATATCGTGTCTATTCAAACAATGTATCCGTTCCTTGGGTAAAGGACAACAAAGTTACTATCGATGCCAACATCGAAAGGTGGGTTAAAGACAGCAAGGCTCAAGTTGATGCAAGACAGACAAGCACTTGCGATATGTGGGGTTATGATTGGTATGAGGGCTTGAAGGCTTCCGGGAAAGTATTCTGCTACTTTGGGCCCGAATGGTTTATTAATAACATCATGGGCAATGCTCCCGGATCTGACAAGGGTGATGACGGTTCTATAGCTTACCAGGGTGGCTGGGGCTTCTGCGAGGGGCCTCAGGCCTATTACTGGGGCGACTATTATTTATGCGCTGCAAACGGGACAGATGACCCGGACCTCGTTAAAGACATCATCATGACTATGACAACTGACACGGAAGTTCTTATGGAAATGGCCATTAAGGATTCTGACTGTGTTAACTCAAAATATGTACTAGCTGAGCTCGCAAGTTCTGATGTCTATGACAACAAGATCCTTGGTGGACAGAATCCTTTCATGATATTCGCGGAAAATGCTGAAAGAATAGATATGTCGAACATTACTCCTTACGATCAGGTCATAAACGAAGCTTTCCGGGAAGATATGATGAATTACATCAGCGGAAATGCCTCCTATGACCAAGCTTTACAAATGTTCCAAACGGAAGTAGAGGAGCACTTTCCTAACCTTATATTCTGATCCTGAATGGACCCCCGGGACAGTCCCGGGGGTCCATTCCATTTAGAGTTGTAGAATTCGAAACGCTTACCCGCATACGAACGACGCCCCGATTGAAAAATGATTTGCCGCACATATTTCCGTCGTGAGTCCTAAGGGTAAGCGTTTCGAATTCTTTTCTCTTCCAAACCTCGAATAACCTTGCTATACGCTCATCCAACAGGACTACTTCTTATTATTTTCTTAAAGATCTTAAATCATTTCTGATCATCTTAAAGTTCTCCTGCCATTCCATATCAAATGCGGGAGACTGATATAGCCTCCTGCGAATCTACGTTCTAAAGGAGGTTAATAATGGGACAAAAGAAAGCAGAGATGATTGCTGAGCCTTGGCAAGCGCTCACGATCAAAAACCGGTATATTTTTTTTACCGGGTGATGAGGGACAATCAGCATTCCTATCATCATATATTTAACTCCTCCCTAGCCTTGATTGTAAAAACAAGGCGCAAAATGATAACTAATATCAGTTATTCTTCAATAGGGAGAACAACTGATAGATGATCGTATATAATCAGCTATGGGAAACCATGAAAGCAAAGAACATAAGTCAATACAGATTAATTCATAAGTATGGAATTAGTCCCTCACAGATTACTAGATTAAAACGAAACGAGAGCGTGAGTACTAACACCATTGATGTTCTATGCAATATATTGCAATGCGACATCCATGATATTATGAGTTTTACAATAGATAAGACTCCAGAAGAAATGGAAGTATAGATGCTTCTATCGGCACTTACGATGGCAGAGAAACGTCTGACGACTTAAAAGGAAACAGAAAATATCAGAAACGGGAGCCATGCTTTGCATGACTCCCGTTTCTGGACTCCTGGAACGTAGTTCAAGTTCATCACTTGCTGTTCGTTACAATCCCCATCTCCTGCGCTCCCCGCCAGAGCGCCTCATTGATCTTTGTCTGATACCCTTTGCCTGTAGATTTGAAAGCCTCTATCAGTACAGTATCAAGCCTGAGTGAGATCAGTTTCTTGATCGGGCGATAATACTTTGGATTTGCAGGCTTGAACTCAGAAAGTTCTAAGTCTGTCAGCTCCGGGGCATCATCTGTAAACTTAACAGGCTTTTCGGAAGCCGCTTTTATTTCCGCTATCTGTTCTTTAGTTGGCCGATCCCCAGGGTTCAATGTCATCGTTACTGTAGCCATAATAAATTCTCCTTTCACGCGCCGTTGCCACCCTTGCTGATATCAAATGAATCTCATCTCCCCAGCGCTCCTCGTAAGCAACAAACAAAACATTATTTACCTTACCGATAGTCTGCCACCGGTTTTCAAGCGTATTGTTATTTGCGGATACATCCGGTCGTTCAACCCTGTACGGATCGTTGAATACATAAACTGCCGTTCCAAGGTGTATTCCATGTTTTTCATAATTCTTTATGTCCTTTGCTTCATCCCACGTGAAGACCATATTGTACTATCCTTCCGTAGCTACAATTATTATAACAGATTTGTTTACCATATCAAAGGCTTAAATTTAAAGAAGTCGCTGAATAGATCGTTCCAGATATTCGAAGAAAAATCGGAGGTACTGAACATGAGCACGAGTTTACAGCTGTCCCGTAGGTCCACCGAAATGGCCCTCTAACACCGTCCCGGGGCCCCAAGAGCACGCGGAAGAACTCCACCC
>JAEELB010000233.1 GCA_016288705.1 Lachnospiraceae bacterium
ACGAAACACACGAAACAGGAAACAGTCACGTGAAGAAAAGAAAAATGAGGAATGCTTTGATGATATCGGTCATATGCCTTGCCGCCCTGTCAGCGGCGTGCTTCGTGATCCTTAAGACGGCCCATGGTGAAAACGGATCCGGGGGCGGCGAAAAAGATGAGTGGGGTATCTTCGAGCCTATTGAAGGCAGAGGAGACGCTGCGGCTTTCCCGGCGGGTGACCATGACAGTCAGCCCGGAGGGGGCGAGGCAGGGGATGAAGTGTCTGCGGCTCCCCCCAATGCCGGCCAAGCTCCATCCGATCGGGACCGGGCCGGATTCTACATAACGGATATCACTGACGACATTTTCATGCGCATGGATGGGAAATCCTTCAAAGAGAACTGCACTCTTCCGCGGGAGGACCTCAGGTATCTCCACGTTCTCCACAAAGATCTGGACGGAAAGGATCATGAAGGCGAGCTGGTGGTCAATTACCACATCGCCGAAGATGTTCTGGATATTTTCAAAAGTCTTTACGAAGCCGGCTATCCCATCGAAAAGGTCCGTCTGGTGGACGAGTACGACGCGGAAGACGAGGCTTCCATGGAGGACAATAATTCTTCCTCTTTCAACTTCCGCTTTATCAGCGGCACCTCGGTCGTATCAAAGCACGGGCGCGGGCTTGCGGTTGATATTAACCCGCTGTACAATCCTTATGCGAAGACCAAAGACGGAAAACTCGTCGTGGAACCTGTAAACGCCGGACCATACCTTGACCGCAACGCGGATTTCCCCTACAAGATAAATAAGGACGATCTGTGTTACAGACTGTTTAAGGAAAAAGGCTTCGAGTGGGGCGGGGACTGGGAGGACAGGAAGGATTACCAGCACTTCGAGATCCCGGACCGCAAGATCTCGGAGTGGTATCCCCACTGAGATCCGGGTAGTCCGGATCCGCAGCGGGGGAGGAAGACAAGACTCGCGACATCAGGACAAGTGTTCAATAAAATCCTTAAAAACCTGCCGAAAACCTAAAGCCAATTGCATAATATCAGCATCTATGGGAGGAAATGACAGATGAATAATGAAACCGAAGTAAAGCTTTCAACCGGAGCCAGGATAGCGATCATACTGTGCATCACCATGCTTTCGGGGCTTATTTCCGTGCCGGCCTTCGAGTCCGGCGCCCAGGGATTATACTACGTGAGCGAAGAGAGGCAGACTGAATCCGGGACTTCCGCGGACGACAGCCTTCTCCCCTCGGGGACGGTGAGGACCGCTTACGGCGTCACGGAGGATATGTGCAAAGCCTCATATTGGTATGACAAGACCGCAGGTTCATTTATCGGTCCGGATCAGGTGCTGATCTCCCGTGAAGACATCCAAAGACTGAACGAGGAAACTCTGAAGGAACCCGGTTCAAATATGAACGATCTTGAAAAGTTCGGAGAGACCTATGATGCGGACAGCCTCCGGAAAAGCCTGGCAAAGGGCACCGTTTCTCCCAACAAGGCCATATTTGTGAATCAGGCTCCCGTCAAAGATGTGGCGGGCTGGTACAAATACCACGCTGACGCCATAGAAGCCACGGGGTACACGGACACAAAGGCGCAGACCCGATATGCGGTCGCTGTCCACAGGACGGAAATAAGAGCGGTCCCCAGTTCCGCATATGTGGGCTACTCCAAAGGGGACTCCGATAATGAGATTGTGTCCTCCGCCCTGAATGTGAACGAGCCCTTTGTGGTAAGGCAGAGAGCCCTTGTGGACGGTGAAGAGTTTTTGTGGGGCTATTCTGATCTGGGGACGGGCTGGGTAGCCGCGGAAGATATCGCGATATGTAAAGACCGGGATGAGTGGCTCGACGCCTGGAAGGTTGATCCTTATTCAAAGGATTTCATCGTCGTGGCCCAGAACCAGATAAGGCTTGAGCCCTCGCTGGCTGACCGGGCGGAACCGGACATAAATATATCCCTTTCGGCTTCGGTACTTTCGGAATTGAAACTCACCTTTGCCACCATCCTTAAGGAAGTCCCCGAGAATGAGATCCCCGGGACCATCACAAAGAGAGGGGTCTGGAACAATCACGTGGTATATGTGCCCGTCAGAAACAGCGACGGAAGCTACAAAAAGGTCTGCGCTCTTATTTCCCAGCATTACGACGTGTTTACGGGATTCCCGGAAATGACACAGGCCGGGATATTGAGAGTGTCATTCAACAATCTCGGAGACCGTTACGGCTGGGGCGGTATGATGGATTCAATGGACTGCTCTCTCTTCACAAGGAATGTGTACCGCTGCTTCGGACTGAATCTTCCCAGAAATACAAACTGGCAGCAGGCGCTGCCGGGCAGGAGGATCGATCTCGCCGGTATGAGTGATGAAGAGAAACTGAATGCGATCGGCAGGATGCCTGCGGGTACTCTCCTGTATTTCCCGGGGCATGCCATGATCTATACCGGGACCGCGGACTATGCCGTTGCCGACATGACCGGAGACACGGGTATCCCGGAGACCCTAGGCTATGCAGCATACACGACCGGAGACACGGGTATCCCGGAGGCCTCAGACTATGCAACATACATGACCGGAGACACGGGTATCCCGGAGGCCTCAGGCTATGCAGCATACATGACCGGAGACACGGGTATCCCGGAGACCCCAGGCTATGCAGCATACATGACCGGAGACACGGGTATCCCGGAGGCCTCAGGCTATGCAGCATACACGACCGGAGATCCTGCCGCGCCGGGGACCGCAGCCGTTACCGATACGTCTTCAACTGCCGGGTCGACCATGGCGTACGTGATATCCGACACCGGCTCCCTTTCTGACAGCCCGGGGGAACCTCTGGTCAGGACCATGTACTCTATCCTCCTGAACCCCCTGACCGTGAGGAGAGGACTCAAATATAACTACACCACCTGGCTGGCCAACCTTACCGCAGCCGTGCTTCCCATATCCTCCGAACTGGTGGAATTCGTAAATAAAAACATCACGGACCCGCCTGAACCGGAGCCCGGCCCCGGGAAAAAGGTCCCTGCTTCGGAAGGACAGACGTTTGCGGCTTCAACGGACACTTTGCCCCTGGAAACCTTCCTTAAGACCACAAAGACCGAGTATATCAGCTTTGCGAACGTTGACAAGTTGGAAATAGAGACGCTTTCCGCGTCGGTACTGAAGGGGTCTTCGATCACCACCAGATCGAAGGTCAGTGAGGTGAACTGTGACAGGAGCACCGCTTCCGTGAAGATAAATAAGAACAATTCACTTGCCACGCTGAAGTTCAAAAAATCCGGCACGGTTTCTTTCCTGATGGCAGACGGCGTGACTTATTCCGTGTATTTCAGCGTAGAGGCGCCCAAGGCGCAGAGCAAGGCCGTAAAACAAATGATCGCTGAGGCAAAGGCTGCAGGTGAGGACACTCTTACTTTTGACATCAGGGATATGTTTGCCACGGGGATCGATCTGGGCGATCTTGAGATCGTGAGCGATAAAGCCGGAAATGCAAAACTGGCCGGGAACACTGTCACCGTCAGCCTGAAAGCAAAGAATACCGTCAAAGTCAGGTATACATATCTGGACAAAAAGTATTCAGCCACCCTGAACGTGCCATGACTTTTACGGAGAAAAGAAGTCGAGATTTCCGGTGAGGGGCGTAAAGCTTGACAGTATCTGGAGAGGCGTTTATTATTCCGGGCATGATGAATGAACCCGTTATCTGCCGGCGACAGGTGTCTTTCGTGAACAATAGTTGATAAGCGAACCGTCAGATCATTCGCTTTCGGAGGAGGAGTCTCATGAAAAACAAGCTGAAAAGTTTTAAGGGAAACAATATCATATGGATCGTTTTAATTGTTTTAATTATGATCCTGATGTATTTTATGCTTTCCGCCTTATTTTGGATACCGTTTGATATATTGACCGGATCCCTGGGAGAATTGCCTCCTGCCGTTGTTTTTATCAATGAATACTATACCATTACGATAATACCTGTCCTTATCCTCGTTCTGTACTGTCTGATCGTGAAAAAGAACCGGTTCATCCTCCGTTCATTCCTTCCGGCAGGGATGGGCAAGGATCACAG
Organism: Lachnospiraceae bacterium; assembly: GCA_016288705.1. Taxonomy (GTDB): domain Bacteria; phylum Bacillota; class Clostridia; order Lachnospirales; family Lachnospiraceae; genus JAEELB01. The sequence continues at coordinate 4,069 of JAEELB010000233.1, forward strand.
GATGCTGGTTGAAGAGGACAGCTATGAGCCGACACAGAATAATACGCCAAAGATGCTCCTGCTGGGCCTTCTGTCAGGATTGCTGGCCAATGCCGCATGTGTCGGGTGCGCGATCGCTCACGGAGATATCAAGCTGTATTTTGACTTCAGCGCCTCACAGTTCCCGATCCTTCTGTATGGGTTCCTTATGGTCTTTGTGCAGAGCTCATCGGAAGAACTGTGGTTCAGAGGCTTCATGTATGAGAGGATCAACATCCACTACCCTCTATGGGTTGCGATCCTGGTAAACGGGTCGTTCTTCGGGCTTCTGCATATATTTAATGACGGCATGACCGTTCTTGCGTTATTCAATATCGTCTTGTGCGGCATTGCATTTTCCCTTTTGCGATGGTACACCGGAAGCATATGGATGGTGATGGGGCTTCACACGATGTGGAACTTTACGCAAAACTTCCTGTTTGGCCTGCCTAACAGCGGTCTGGTGTCTGAAGTCTCATTATTCCACCTTGACGCGGCAAACGGGATATCCAGCCTGACCTATGACTATTCTTTCGGCGTAGAGGGCGCGCTTCCTACCGCTGTTATTTATACTTCCATCACGATCGTCATACTGCTGCTGGCAAAAAAGAACGGCAGGTTCGGAGAATTGAACATGAGCTATGAGAAGAAGGCCGCCCTTGCCGGTACCCGGACAACAGACGGGAACAGCGGCCAGACTCAGGCTCCGTAAAAGCCCCCGACCGGGCTGACCTGAAATTGTAAATCCCACAGCCTCCCGGACCCCGGCCGGTGCAAAAAACACTTGCGCAGCGGGATGATAGGTGGTATGATTCATTTGTAAAGTTGTATTTATTTACGGATGTGAGAGGCAGATATGGCTTTTGCAGTCGGAGCGGATCTGTATAGAGCGCACATGGGATATCCCGGAGCGTACAAGCCGGCGTTTGACAGCGGCGCGGGCTCTGCTTTAGGTGCGTCCGATACCTCCCGGGCGAAGGCTGTTGTGAATCCCGAAGAGTCCAAGATCAAAGCTCCCGGCAGGACCTCCTCTCCCGCCGAGTGCCAGACCTGCAAGGAAAGAAAATATCAGGACGGTTCGGATGAAGGGGACGTCTCCTTCAAGACCGCCCAGCACATCGATCCTAACGCCGCAGGCGCTGCGGTGCGCGCCCATGAAAATATGCACGTTCAGAATGCGTATGAAAAGGCGGCGAAGGGGAACGGCAAGGTGCTTGAGGCTTCGGTCAGCATCCACACGGCGGTCTGCCCCGAATGCGGCAGAGTCTACGTGTCCGGCGGCACGACCCATACCCGCATCAAGTACAAGAACGAAAGTAATCCTTATACTCAGAACGCAAAGTCTTCAGACGCCGCAAACGGCGTTGTCGGGATGAATTTTGATTCCGCGGCGTGATCACGGACAGGTGTTTATTTTCCTGAATCCCTTTATATTTTAACTGTCTATGTTTTTCACCAGTTGGAAGTTCATAGCGTTTCTTTTGCTGATAATATTTTTTTATCCCCTGGTCCCGCGTAAATTAAGACGGATCTACCTTCTGGCGGCCAGCCTTTATTTTTATTCGGGGTTCGGGCTCAGGGCTTTTGCGGTGCTGATGTCCGTGAATGTGCTTTCATATCTGTCCGCGAGGCTAATGGGGAGCGCAGGACCCGGCGTTGCCGAAGCGCGTGATCCATCCGGCGCCGCCGTTCATGCCGGCGCTGCCGAAACGCCGGGACCGGCAGGAGGCGCTGGGGAGGATAGTGCTCCGGAAACGCCGGGGTCTGCCGGAGGCGCCGCTCAGGCCGGGCCTGTCAAAAAGCGTGAGCCATTCGGAGGCGCCGGACTCGATGGTATCCCGGCTTCCCGGGGACCGGCCTTCCGCCGAAAAGTCGTCCTCGCGGTCACCCTCGCCCTCATGTTCCTGTCCCTCGGTATGTTCAAGTGGAGCGCTTTCGGACTGCTCCTCCCTGTGGGCATGAGCTTTTACACCTTCGCCGCGTCGGGATATGTCATCGATGTATATAAGGGACGGATCGAACCGGAGAGAAACCCGGTAATCTGCTTCCTTTTCCTGTCCTTCTTTCCCAATATATCCAGCGGCCCCATTGAGCGCACGCACACGCTCCTTCCCCAGCTTAAGAATGCGCACCTTTCGGACAGGCCGTCCTTTGACAGGCTGTGCTCCGGCTTCATCGCCGTTCTGTGGGGGTACTTTCTGAAACTTGTGATCGCGGACCGGCTGGCAATGCTGGTGGATAATGTCTGGCATGAGTATTACCTTTTCGGGTCCGTTGAACTCTTTATCACTTCCCTTCTCTATATGATCCAGCTGTATGCTGATTTTTCGGGCTATTCCCTCATTGCCGCAGGGTCTGCCCGGATGCTGGGGTTTGAGCTTACGGAGAACTTCCGCGCCCCGCTTCTCTCGCAGGATCCCGTGGAGTTCTGGCGCCGCTGGCACATCAGTCTCATGAACTGGTTCAGGGATTACGTCTATATACCTCTCGGCGGGAACCGGAAAGGAAAGACGAGAAAGTACCTGAACAGCATGGCAGTGTTCCTGATAAGCGGCGTATGGCACGGGGCAGGTCTTAATTTCCCTGTTTGGGGGCTTATGTGCGGCGCGGCTGTGGTGGTATGCAGCCTGTTCCGTGAGAGGAGGATTCCCGCCGGCAATGCAGCCCGCCCGTCAACCGGTGGCGTAACTCCCGCCGGCAATGCAGCCCGCCCCTCAGCCGGTAGCGTAGCTCACGCAGGTGATACAGCCCGGCCGGAAACCGCTGACACAGCCCGCCGGACATCACCCGGCGCAAACGAGACCCCCGGGATGCCCGACGGCGCCTTCAGCCGGAGATTGTGGAGGACCGGCCTCAATTTTGTGACGATCAGCCTGATCTTCATTTTCCTGAGGGCGGATTCGCTGGCGTCTGCCTGCGGTTTTGCTTCCCGGCTTTTCAGTCACTTCGATCCCTGGGTGCTTTTTGACGGAACGCTATACAGTCTGGGGCTTCCCAGGGAACAGGTAATGGTGCTGATCCCGGCGCTGCTTCTGATGTTTTTCGTGGATATCGTCATCGACAGATACGGGCTTCAGTTCCATGAATTTATCATGAGGCAGGATACATGGCTTAAGGTGCTGACCCCGGCGCTGCTTTTGACCTTAATACTTGCTTACGGCGTTTACGGTCCGGGCTTCGACGCGGGAAGCTTTCTGTATTTCGGCTTCTGAAGGATGAAGGAGAGACACTGTTAACGGCATGAATAAGAAACGCGCGGTACTTATTTTCATATGTGCGGTCCTGACGGCGCTCTGCGTTGCCGGGTTTTTCGCTGTCTGGCAGATGAAGAGCCTCTTCGGATACCGGGTGTGGCAGAATTTCTATTCCGAAAAGGAGATGTCTCACGACGTGATCTTTTACGGGGCGTCCATGGTCTACGCCGACGTGAGCCCGGTGACCCTCTGGAGAGAGCAGGGGATAGCGGCCTACGACCTCTCCGGCAGCGGGCAGCCCTTGTGGGACACTTATTTCTGCATAAAGGAGTCCCTTAAGACTCAGCGGCCGAAGCTCCTTGCGATCGAGTGCTCCGATCTGAAATACACCGAGGAATACACGGAAAACAGGACGGCGGAGTCGCTTTTCGGAATGAAGCCCTCCCTGAATAAAATCAGGGCCGTCAGGGCCTCGGTAAAGCCCGGGGAGCTGGTGGACCATCTGCTGGAATTCCCCATATGGCACAGCAGGTTTTCGGAACTCGGAAAAGATGATTTTGAATTTGTCCGGGATCCGTCCCTTGGCAGGAATTTCAAAGGCTACAAGGCGTATTTCAATGTGACTCCCTTCGAGAGCCTGAATGACGTGAGGGATGTGGCCGCCATGGCTCCTGTCACCCCAAGGCGGGACCTGTTCCTCAGGAATATCGTCCGGCTTTCAAAGGAGGAAGGGCTTCCGCTCCTGCTGTTCCTTTCCCCCACAAATCACGAATATCCTGAGGAAAAGGCGCTGTTCAATTTCGGGGAGGAGATCGCCCGCAGCGAAAACGTGCCCTTTGTGGATTTCAGCGACTATATGCGGGATATGGGGCTGGATCCGGGGAATGATTTTGCCGACGATCTGCACTTGTGCGCCTCCGGATCAGAAAAGTTCTCCCGGTTTCTCGGGGAATACCTCATGGCAAATTATGACCTGACGGACAGGCGGGGTGAAGCGGGGTATGAGTCCTGGGACGAGTGCGTCAGGGAATTTGATGAAAAGGCCGGGAACGAGGCGCTCTCAAAGGAGACGGATATGGTGGCCTACAGCAGGCTGCTGGGGCAGGGTCCTTATTATTCTTTTGTGATTTCGATGGAAGGCGTGAACTCCAAGGAGAACCCCTACATCCGGGAAACCCTTGAAAATCTCGGGATCAGTGCCGACCGTTACGAGGACGGGGGAGTGTGGATCGTGGAGAACGTTGAGGGTACGGAGAGCCGCATCCTCTACAGCAGCGTCGGGTTTTCCGAATATGAACACCATATGGATATCGGGAGCCTTGCGGTATCCGTTTCCGGAGCTGCCTCCGAGAGAAGGGACATCACCGGAAACATTTCCCCGGTGATCGACAGGATGATAAAGATCACGGGGCAGCAGGAGATACAGTTTACGGAGCACGGCATCAACATACTTGTATATGACAGGAAGTTTGATATTATTGTGGATAAGGCAGGTTTTGACACGGATACCGGGTACGGCGTTGTGCGCTGACGATCTCTCAGCCTCACTTGCCCCCGGCTGAAAAAGAATAATATAATGATCAGGAGGGAAAGACATGTCAACATACCGAAAGATACTTTTAAAGGCCGCGGCAGCTTCGCTCATCGCGGCGGCGCTCCTTGCCGGATGCGGCGGCAGCGCTCCTGCGGGAAGCGCGGGAAATGAGACCGGGGAAACCGGAAGGCAGGAAAAGACAGAAACGGTTGCAGCTGAACCGTCTGTCCCCGCGGCAAACGACGCCGGGGAAATAAAAACAAGCGGAGGAGGAAATACAGTGAATATTGAGATCGATATCAAGGACTACGGAGTGATAAAGGCGGAGCTTTATCCGGACACGGCCCCCATCACGGTTGAGAATTTTCTCAAACTGACAGATCAGGGATTCTATGACGGGCTGACCTTCCACAGGATCATCCCCGGATTCATGATCCAGGGCGGAGATCCCCTCGGAAACGGCACCGGTGGAGCCGATGAGAATATCAAGGGAGAATTTGCCATGAACGGCGTGCAGAACGACCTCAAGCATACAAGGGGAGTCCTGTCGATGGCGAGGGCGCAGGATCCCGACAGCGCAAGCTCCCAGTTCTTCATCATGCACGAGGACGCTCCTTTCCTGGACGGTCAGTATGCGGCTTTCGGAAAGGTTACCGAGGGCATCGAAGTGGTGGACAAGATCTGTGAAAGCGTAAGTATCCTTGACGACAACGGAACCGTTGCGAGAGAAGACCAGCCGGTGATAAACTCAATAAAGAGAGTCGATTGAAGCCTGTCCTGCGGACATGCCGGAAGATGGGCAGGCGGAGCTGCGTTCCGGGGGATGAGACCGTTGTCCCCCTCCGGAACAGAGTTTGTCAGAGATTAACGGGAGGTGCCTTATGGGAAATTATTTAGTGGCAGGCGTGACCCAGATCGAGACCATAGTCAGGGTGAAGGAAGTACCTGTTGTCTACCAGCCTCTTACAGTGGCGGTGGATTCCATCTATACCTCCGTGGGAGGGGATGCGTACAATGAATCCATGGCTCTCATCGCTCTGGGGAACAGGGTGAATTTCGTATCGCATGTGGGAAAGGATCAGGAGCTGGGGATATTCAATCCCCACCATACGGATATCATGATCCCGACGAAATACATCATGAAGGATCTGACCGAGACCCCTGCTTCGGTGATCCTCTTTGACGAGCAGAGGAACCAGCAGATCTTTGAGGACATCAAGGATCTGAGACATGCAAAGACGGATATGAACGCCATGACTCCCCTTATGGAGGAGGCTGACATGGTGGTCCTGTCCAACGCGAATTTCTGCCGTCCCATTGCGGAGGAGGCCTCAAAACTCGGTAAGAAGGTGGCGACCAACATCCGCTGCTACGACCGCAAGAAGGAAAAATATAATTCGGACTTTTACAATGCGGCTGACATCCTGTACCTGAGCGACGATACGATCAAGACCGATCCCAGGGATTTCATCAGGAGTATGTCGGAGAAATATGACATTGATATCGTGATCATGGGACAGGGCAAGGAGGGCTGCGTCCTCTATGACAGGACCAGCGGCATAAACGCCCATTTCAACGCGGTGAACGCAGGACAGGTAGTGAATACCGCAGGCGCCGGAAACGCGCTGTTCTCCTGCTTCCTGCATTATTATCTGGAGTCCGGGGATTCCACGGCGGCGATAAAGAACGCGCTCTTATTTGCATCCTACAAGATAGGTTTCATGGGCACCAGCGAAGGTTTCATGAGCGAAGAGCAGATGAAGGAATGGCGCGACAAGATCTGGGGGGTAAAGGATCCTTTTAAAGACTTCAAGTGAGGCGGGATCGTCACGCGCGGACCGCGTCCCTCAGCCATTCCGCCATCGTGATGCCCTCCCGGTTCCGGCGGTGGAACTGGGGGCGGCGGACTATGGTGTGGACGGTCCCCGCGGAGCTCTTTCCGTACATCCTCTTCATGTTCCTGAAGTTGTATATGTAAAATGAAAATGAGGGCGTGAGCCTTCTGAATTCCTTAAGCATTTCTTTTAACTGCGCCTCAAATTCCTTCTGTACATCGGCGTCTGTGGTGAAGGTTTTATTTGTGACGTCATTATAATAAGCGCTGAGCAGGTAATCCCTGGGGGATCCCGCGTACAGATACCTGAAGCGATCGCCGTATTTGCGGTACAGCGTCATGTACCAGCCGAGAGTAAGATTGGGAGAGGTTATCCTGTGCCTGAATTTCTTCGGGGCGTGCCAGACCTCTTTTGCCGTCCGTCTCCATCCGTCGTACAAAAGGAGCGCGCTGTCGGACAGAAGCGTCACGTCTCTGCACTCCGGGAAATGATCTTCCGCGATCTCTCCTGCCAGCGCAGGCACGGCAAAGGCTCCCGCGCTCTCGCCCGCTATCAGCAGTTTCTCCTGCTTTCCGAAATATTTCCGGCCCGCTTCCATGCCTGCAAGAAAATTCCCGTATCCGTGAAAATTGAGCGTGTGTTCCTGTCCGTCCTCCCCCTTGTAGGGAAACACTCCGTCGCCTATATGGAAGTCTCCCGTTGCGTATGTGATGATGATGAAGTTCCAGCTGTCGAAGGGGTTCCGGGGATTGCCGGTCTCCGTCAGGCCATATCCTATGTTCATTATCTGGGTAAGGGGCCTCAGATTGTTCCAGTAGAAATTCGGGAGCCCCGCGGCGATCCTGCCTCCCGTTGCGGGACGGGCCGCGGTGTACTCATTCCACACCACCCCTCCTCCCGACAGGAAGACGCACATATTTTCGGAGGTGCCTCTCTTTATGTAGATGTGATATTCGCTACCATCGCCGGAGATCCCTTTTTTTACGGGAACCCGGTACCATTTTGAGGAAACGGGCTTTCCCTTGAGGAGCGGCGCCTCAAACCTGCGGCTTATCTCCCGGTCAAGGGCGACCTCCACCGCATTTCCAAGCTTTACCTGAAAGGGATCCCGGTTTTTTTCAGACATTGAAGAATCTCTCCGTCATGTCCCGGAACATCCTTCCCCGGAAAATAAGGACTCCCGCCATCACCACCGTTTCGAAGGCGATGCTTATGTAGACGGGGTAGGGGAACAGGTTCATGTTGCGCCTGAGGAAAAAGATCTGTCCAAGGGACAGCACAAAGTTCAGAAGCAGATACATCATTATGTCTCTGGGGTGGTACTTCAGGATCACCCCGATGAACAGTATCCAGATCATGCAGAAGGCAAAGCAGGAAGGCAGGACCCAGACCACGGACCAGCCGTGGAATGAAGTGAACCAGTCCACCACGAAACAGACTGCCATTCCCACGTAGATCTGGTTTACAGTGAGTTTCATGATGTTATTCCTGAAGTAGAGCAGGGAAATGATATCCGCAAAGACCGCCACTCCCGCAAGCATGGCCAGGGGCATCCAGGGGAGGAGCCGCCCCATGGACACTGCTATGGTGATCATCACCGCTTCGAAGATCACCAGAAGGAATGCGTTGATCCTGATAAACGTGGTTCTCCTGAGCTTTCTCCGGGGCACCATGGGAAACGGATCTTCTTCGGGCACGCCCGAAAGCTTTCCGCCGCACAGGGGGCAGCATTTCTTATTTCCGAGGATATCGATCTTGCATCTGGCGCATTTCTGCATCTTAATTACCTCCCGTTTGTCGGTGACGGGGACGGACAAAGCGGCTGGAGATCCCGCCTGACCCGGCATCCGTCTTTCCCAGTGAACGCGTGTGCAAACAGGACCGGCATCCGTCTTTCCCCGCGAACGGGCGCGCAAACGGGGACCGGCGTCCGTCTTTCCCGGTGAACGGGCGCGCAAACGGGACCCGGCATCCGTCTTTCCCCGCGAACTGGCGTGCAAACGGGACCCGGCATCCGTCTTCTCCCGTTAACGGCCGCGAAAACAGGACCCGGCATCTATCTCTCCTCCTCATAACTGTCATTGGAAGAGAGGGTGACGTTCATCCCCATGGCTGACAGGGATCTGAAAAATTCCATGCTCACATCGTGCCTGGTGAACGCGTCCACGATGCCGAAGGTCATCACGTCCTTAAAGGTGCTGATGCACATGAACACCGTGGGACCGGCC
>JAEELB010000234.1 GCA_016288705.1 Lachnospiraceae bacterium
CCCTCCACCATTGCCAGTTTGAATGATACTCTGTCGGAAAATATCTGTAGATCGGATGCTTCTCATCCGTCAGTATTCCCATGTAGCCCTCCTGGTACGTATATGTTCCCACCGACCAGTGATCAGTTGAGAAAAAGGCTCCCGCTCCGGCCGGAAAATGCTCCTTTTGTGCAGGCGGGCTGAAGAGCACCTTTCTCCCCTTCAAAAGTGCCGATATTGCTTCTTTTGCATCCTCCGCCACAAGAACCTCACCCCTTATGATCTCATCCGGCATATCATCATAGATCCAGATCGGGTAACTGATCTTATATTGGCCCGTTCGTATCACAATATCCCATCTTACGGGGAAGCTTTCCGAAACCGTCTCAGGTACAAAGGAAGCTTCTCCCAGCTTCGTAAGTGTCCCTGCAGGACATTCCATCTCTCCCAGGGTATGTGAATAAACTGTCCTTCCCCCGTCTGTTACCTCTGCCCGCGTCGTATCTTTCACGGAGGCCTTTCCGTAGTTTGCAAAAAGAATTTCAAAGGACACCGTTTCACTCTTAGTCCATGTGTATTTTGAAAGCCTGATGAGGGGGCGTACCCCGCAGAAAAAGCTCCGGAATCTGGAAGGTTTAGCGAAGGGGTAGGGTTTTGGCATAAGATGAGAATTCATCATGCCGATGAGAGCCGTTCCCTGCCCGGGGAAGTCCTGTAAACCAAGGAGAGAGATACCCGAATACTCCTTAGTTCGAAGAACAGTCTCAACCTCCTCCCGGTAGCAGATAAGCGCCAGTTCACCGCTTGCGCTTACCCTTTTCTCCCAGGTATCCTCCATACCCTGCTCTTGTGCAAGTGATAAAACTGCCTTGAGATTTGATGGCTCCGTTACGCCTTTAAACATTTCCAGCTCGAAAAGATCGGGCAGCACCTGATATTGCCCGACCTCGAAGGCAAAGACCGGCTTGTCCCAGATCCTGCGTACCCTTTTCATCACATCATCATAGTTTCTGTTCTCAGAGGGAGCCTCATTATTGATCGGCCCCCGCATTCCCGAGGACGTTCCCCGGAGATCCTCTTCCATATAAAAGCAGGAGGTATGGAAATCACAATTGGGATTTGTTCCCCTGCTTCCGTAAAAGGCATTCGAGGCATCGGCATAGAGCCTGGTGGGATCTGTGTGCCTTGCTTCATCCAGAAGCTCATCAATGCTGATCCTTGCCTCATCATCATAATGCAGCTCGTTCCCGAAGCTCAGCATCACAAAGGAAGGGTGACTTCCGTAAGCCGAAAGGATTGCCCTCAATTCTGTTCGATAGTATTCCCGTGCCTCCTTTGTGCCGAAGGCTGTGTAAGGATCCCAGTTGGACAGCTCGCACTGGATAAGGATTCCCTTTTTATCCGCCGCCAGAAATGCCGCCTCCGGCGGACAGTGAGAATGAAAGCGGACACTGTTTGCCCCATAGGAAGCATAGCGGTCCATTGCCTCCTCCCATTGCGACAGTTCCATCGGCAGACAGCCTGTTTCCGGCCATACGGCGCAGCTTGTTTCCGAGCGTAAAAAGATGCGGTGTCCGTTTAACGTAAGATAAGGAGAACGGGGCTCACAGAACAGTCTCCAGCCGGTTGTCACCCTGTATTCGGATAATCTGTCCCCTGAAATGCAGACCGTAAAAAGGTTTCCCTCATATTCGTCCCAGGGGGCTATACCTTCATCCATGCAGATATTCCTGATCAGAACCCGGTTAATCCCTTTTTTCAGGGAGATCTTTTCCTGTCTGTCGATCCCGGCCTCCTCTGAAAATACCCTGATCTTCTCATTATATACCTCCCGGGAATCAAGCAGCAGACTCACCGTCAGTCTTTTTTCGGCCTGAGGATAGATATTTACGGATAACGGAGCAAGGCTTGCTTCCCGCCTGATCCGGATAAATCCCGTCAGACCGTTCCAGTTTGTCTGTGTTTCATCCGTCGCCGCGCTGGAATACTCTATGGCTGAAGCGGGGCCTGACTCATAGGAGTTATCACAGGAAAAAATAACAGTATTTACCTTTTCCAGTACTCCCGTAACCTCATAAATCCAGGGAGTAGAGAGGCTGCCTTCAATAAACGAAACCAGCCTTCTTCCGTTAAGGGATACCTCCAAAAACCTGGAGCGCTCCACCTCCAGAAAGCAGCGCTCTCCCTCGGCGGCAGAGTCAAAAGAAAAGCTCCTCTTATAGTGAGCCACACCCCTGTAGGTATATTTCCGGGTAAAGCGTGTTGTGATTATATCCTTTTTGTTAAGCAGGACATTTTCGGGGTTTTCAGTTGCAAGTTCGTCATCCGGATGCCATTTTACAGCATGAGCGTCCCTGTCTCCGATCCCGTTTTCATCTAAGGTACCGGGGAGCATCGCCTTCCCTTTTCTTCCGTCCGCCAGGGTTACCTCATACTCCCCCGAAAGGTCATAGAACTTTCTGTCATACACATCCATAATATTTCTCCCTTTTTAAATGAACCATGGGGACGGAGTCATTCCATTTCTGCGATGACCTGGTCGAGGTCTTCGTAGCTTCTCAGGGTTCCGTGGTCGATACGGTATACGGTATCGGCGCGGCGAAGGGTACTCAGCCTGTGAGAGACCATAATGACCGTGCAGCCGCCCATCATGGCATCGATAGCGTCCTGAACCTGGCGTTCACTGACACTGTCAAGAGCGCTGGTGGCCTCATCCAGAAGGATTATCTTCGGCTCTCTGAGGAGGGCCCTGGCGATGGAGATGCGCTGCCGCTGCCCTCCGGAAAGATTGCCTCCGTTTTCCTGTATCAGGGTATTCAGGCCCTCCGGAAGACTCTCCAGAAAGTCCCTGCGCCCGGC
>JAEELB010000235.1 GCA_016288705.1 Lachnospiraceae bacterium
GCGGTCTTACTTGCCACGGTAGCGATCAGAGCAAGGGCAGGGAGAAGATAAAGCCCGGGCTTTCCCGTTATCCTCCTAAGATCGGCCCTGATCAGATTTCTCATTCTCTTCCACCTCCGATCAGCCGGAAATAATAATCCTCAAGGGATGATTTCTCAACCACCTCGCGCATGATCCTGATGCCGTTCTGTTCAAGGACCTCCTTTGCCCTTGCCACATCGTCCACCGCGATCTCCACGGCAGGCTGGTTTTCCTGAAGATCCTGCTGGGTGATCTCCTTCACCACGATGCCCTCATTCACTATGCCGAATCTGTCTGCGGTGTGCTCAAGCTCTCCGAGTATGTGGGAGGATACTATCACCGTCATATCGTACTCGTCACGCAGGCGCTGTATCAGGTGTCTGATATCCGCTATACCCTGGGGATCAAGCCCGTTTGTGGGTTCATCCAGAATGAGGATCTCCGGGTTCCCGATGATGGCGTTTGCGATGCCCAGCCTCTGCTGCATTCCCAGCGAGAACTTTCTCACAGCTTTCTTTTCCCCCTTCAGGCCGACGATCTCAAGCACTCTCTCGATCTCCTCTTTCTGTTCCCTTCCGGGGATCCCCTTCGCCATGGCGGTGTATCTGAGGTTCTTTTCAGCGTTAAGATATCCGTAAAACCTTGTTCCCACGAGAAACCCTATCTTCTCCCGGTTTTTGTACAACTCCTTCCGGTTCACGGAGCCATTTATGGACACGGTGCCGGAATTGACCTCCGACAGACCGAGGATCATCTTGAAAATGGTGGTCTTGCCGGCGCCGTTCCTGCCTATCAGTCCATAGATATCCCCGCGGTTCACCTGCATGTTCACGCCCTTCAGGACCTCATGATTCCCGTAGGCTTTTGTTACATCTTCAAGTTTAAGCACCGGATCACTCATCATTTCTTCCTTTCCTACCATACTTTTATCCTCTTGTCGGGAGCGAGGTACATTCCGTCGGTTTCCTTTATACCGTATGTTTCCTGGAACTCGTCAAACTGCTGAAGGCCTACGTTGACCCTGTAAAAAGCCAACGGGTGAACGTCCCCTGAAAACATCTGTTTCTCATACTCAAGAGGGACATTGGTCTTCCAGACCTTTGCATAAGCCCTGAAATATCTGTCATAGTCAAAATCCGGCTTGTCCTTTGCCATCATGAGGGTGATCTTTATCCCTCCCATATCCGCCGTGGCCTCCTTGTTCACGTTGGAACCCGAGTAGAGTCCGGAGCCCTGATAAGGCTTCTTTGTGGAATAATATACAGCCACGTTGTCGTTCCTGTCAGTAAAGGCTGCCTGATCCTCATCAGGGAGCCAGTTTTTCTCCTGGCCGTCCTTGTCATACTGGACGCCTCCGTCATCAAAGCCGTGGGTGATCTCATGGCCGACGATGGTAAAGATGCCGGCAAGCTTTTCCTCATAACTCATCCCGGGAGAATACAGAGGCTCCACACAGACCCCCGCGAAAATGTAGATACCGTTGGTATCGGGTCTGTAGGCCGCATTTGTGATCGTCGTTGATAATCCGGGCGTGATCGGATCCCAGTAGTTTATATCATAAGGCCTGCCCGACAGCCACGCCATGTGTTCAGCCTCAAACCTTTTCGCCTCAAAAAAGGCTTCGAGAAAGTTCCCGCCCTCGCTCCTTGTCTTTATGTCAAGAGTTTTGTAATCAACCGAATCAAAATCCTGGTATGCTATGTGCACCCGGATGGAATTGAGTTTCTCAATGCACTGCGCCCTGCCCTCCTCGGACATCCACTCCTCGTTTTTGAAAAGCTCCCTGAAATGAGCGATCGTGTCTTCCGTCATTGTGTTCAGCTCGCCGATGCAGGACTCGTCAAAGATATTCTCTACAAAGAGCTGATTCATGGCTCCGACCACGGAGGAGCCGCCGATATACGTGTCAAACATCAGCTCATCTTCAAGCTGCTCCTCTGTCTTTCCGTAATCGGTCTTCTCCTTCCGGCGTGATCTCTGAAACTCCATCACCCTGTCATAGGTATCCCTGTCCAGAAGATCCGAGCACCCGAGGCAGTAGTTCACGATGAGAAAGGCTTTGATATCCTCCAGATTTTCTTTTCTGCAGAGGGACTTCAGTTTCTTTGCATATACGGGATTTATGACAATGTCCGCGCTCCGGTCGATCCCCCAGGCGTTCAGGAGTTCCTCCAGCGGAAAACCCTTCGCGAGAGAGACAGCCTTGTCATGTTCATAGGTGATATCCTCAATCTTTTCGATCCCGTTCCTGTTGTCGGCCATGGCCACCTGCCTCTCCCAGTTCATGCATGAAGAGATCAGTTTCGACGCCTCTTTTTCGGTATAGCCCAGCCTTACAAGAACGTATTGGGCGGAATTTACCACCATCTCATACTTTTCCAGATTATCGACGTTGTCGATATGGAAATAAAGATCGTTGTCTCCGCCTCCGCCCGAAAGAGACATATCCGGGGAATCCAGAAACAGCAGGTATCTTTCATTATGAAGAGTCGATCTTTTCATGTCACCCGGGTCGGACACCACAGGACCCAGTCCCAGAGGATTTCTCTTCCGGTCGAAAAAGAATCCGTACATTTCTTCCGTATCGCCGATGGATACTATATCGTCAATATAAGGCTTAAGAGGGGTAGCGCCGTCTTTATTTCTGCTGTCCCAGTCCGAGGCAAGGGCGTAATACGCCCTCACAACATCGGCGTTCGCGCCCTGAATGGACTCATCAGCCAATATACGTTTTTTTCCTTCTATCACTTTATCGGACGCCTCCTGGAAGGTACCGTAGAATTTATCTCCTCTTTCAAGCTTCCAGGGTCCGTTCACCGCCGCGGCAAAATCGTCCTCAAGCCTTATCTCTTTGTCTGCCGTGACTGAACCGTACAGATCGGAATCCACCCAGGGTTCGGTGTTTCCAAGGATATCCGTGCCGGGCACGGAAGCGCTGAAAGAACCGCCGTCGGTTCCGGCGGTGCTTCCGCAGCCGCTGATCGCAAGGATCAGGATCATACATAATAAGTATCTGAATGGTCTCATTTTTTTGCCACCAGAGGTCAGGCGGACAGGGATGCCTGTCCATCTGACCCGCAAACACATCTCCGTTCCGTTGGGAACTTGTCGGTAACAGGGGTCGAAATAAGAAGATCCCCGGGGCAGCCCGTCCCGGGGATCCGAAATCCGATATTTATCTGTCGTAATGAACGATGTCGCCAAACTCGGGCTTCAGTGAAGCACCGCCTACAAGACCGCCGTCTATGTCAGGCTGCGAGAAAAGCTCCTTCGCGTTGGAGCCCTTGACGGAACCGCCGTAAAGGATCCTTACGCTGTCGGCAGTGCCCTGATCATATACGTCCGCAATGGTCTTCCTGATGGCCGCGCACACCTCCTGGGCCTGCTCGGTCGTAGCGGTCTTTCCGGTGCCGATGGCCCAGATGGGCTCGTAGGCTATGATCATTCCCGCTACGTCGGAAGCGCTCACTCCCTGAAGGTCTGATTTGATCTGAAGATTGATCCAGTCGAGGGTCACTCCCTTTTCCCTCTGCTCAAGGCTCTCGCCGCAGCAAAGGATGGGCTTAAGGCCCTTTTCGAGAGCTTTCTTTACCTTCTTGTTGAGGAAATCATCATCCTCACTGAAGTATTCCCTTCTCTCGGAATGTCCGATGATCACGTATTCGGCTCC
>JAEELB010000236.1 GCA_016288705.1 Lachnospiraceae bacterium
CACATCCCAATGCCTGATCTTATTGTTTCATATTCTGTGCATGGAATCGAAAATCTCTTCCCTCTGTATACGGATTATGACGCCCTTTTCTTCCCCCGCCTTCTTAAGTCCTTCGGTAAATTCCGAAAAACTCACGGACACGGAGGACGCATCCGCGATCATCATCATGTTGAAGTACCCTCCGGTGATGGTCTGTGAGATATCGAGGATATTTACGTTATTCTCCGCAAGATAGGTGCACACCCGCGCTATTATACCCACGGTATCCTTGCCAACGACCGTTATTATTATCTTTTCCATTACTCCCCTCCGATCAGTGTCCCTAAGCCTCCGTCCGGGATGGCATCGGGCATCAGTATCATTTACGGTTTCTATTTCGATGTGTCGAAATCCGGAAGCTTCCCCTTAAAGAAGCCAGCATTCGCTCTGTAGGATAACCTTCCGGACTTATTTACATACTCCCAGTCCTCCCACCTGCTGTTCAAGACAGGCTGGACGTAGGCGTCCTTATTTGCTTCCGTCACAGCTCCCGGATCCTCCTGATAATAATCAAAGGACTTCGTGGACATGACTGCGGCGAGACCCTTTCCCTCCCCGGTCACCACGGTCTTTACGGAATACTTCCCGGGCTTTAGGGGGATCTGCTTTGAAACGCTGTTCCCGTTCCCCAGATCAAATATCACCTGGTATCTGAGCCCCGGAAGGACAACGCTTGTGGGGATAAAGACATTATTCTTTTTCCAGAAGCTCTTCTTTTCACCGCCGCCGTCCCAGATCAGTATCCCGTTCATCTTCTTCACCGCCTCATTGGAATCATATTCCTGAGTGGTGTAGACAGGGGTGGACTCACTCAGTTCGATCTGGTCGATCCGTATCTCTATGGGGTCATATGACCAGTCATAATAATAATCACCCGGTTCGTCGGATATCTTATGCTTACCGTATCTGGGCTTCAGCATTTTCGATATCACGCTTTTCAGATTTTTATATTTCGAAAGCGCTGCCTTCACCGCCGGATCATTTGTGTCATATTTCACCTTAAGGTCCACATACATGTATTTTTCATTGTGATCGATATAGGTCGGCTTCACATTGTTCCTGTAAGAACAGGCGCTGAGGGTGATCCCCTCCAGATACTCATCCCCGACCATCACAAGGAAATCCTCGATCCTGACATCAGGATTCACGGAGACCGTGGCAGGAGTCTTTTTGCCCCCGACTTCCGCCGCAACATGCTTTCTGCCGTCATAGACCAGGACAGACGTATGATCGAGGCCGACATAAACCTCCGCAGCGGAGCCGTTCTTATCGACGACCTCGGACCATCTGCTCACATTTTTCAGGTCCGTGAGTTTGGGATAAAGCTTAAGGTCCCCGGTTACGGGCTTTTGGGGGTTCACTCTTTTGGTCAGTGATTCGTCACCGTACCAGTCGGCGACGTGATAGCCCTTGGGCAGATCCAGTTGTTCCGTGGTCGGGAACCTGTATACCTGACCCTCGTATATCTTTTTTTCTTCCAGAACGACGAATTCCGTCAGGCCTTTCGGTTTATAACAGGTCACCGTAAATAAACCTGCTTCCCTCCATTTCCCGTAAAGGGTGATGGCGGAATCCACCACGGTCTTTCCTTCTTCAAAAGGAGTCTTCAGGGTTTCATCCAGATACCATCCCTCGAAAATGTATTTCTGGCCTCTGGAGGGCACCGGGAGGGAAAGAATGGTATTGCCCCTGATCACGTCTATGGGATTTAAACCCTGCTCATAACCCGTATCGAAGGATACGGTGCACACCTCGGGTATGCCCGAATGAAGCTTTGTCTTTTTAAGTCCGGGAACACTTTTCTTCAGTTCCTTCCAGTCCTTGGCTGAGATATCCAGATACACGTCCTTAAGGGAAGAAGTTTCGTCAAAAGCTTTCTCCCGTATGCTCATTATGGAACTGCCGTTATGATAAGGCCCCTTGAATATCAGATAGGACAGGCCTGTACAGTTGTAAAAGGCGCTGTCTCCGATGCTCCAGACCTTTTCGGGAAAAGTGACTGAGGACAGACCGGTACAGTGCCTGAAGGCGTTCTCACCTACGGCCAGGAGGCTTTCGGGAAATGAGACGGAGGATATGGCAGCTCCCTGGAAGGCATCCTTCGCTATGCCCGTCACGCCCTCCGGAATGACCGTATTCATGCATCCGTAGCACAGTGAACTTCCCACGATAAGGGCGTTTGCGCCCTGTGAAAGGGCGTATTTAGCATTTTTGTTTTTGACCACTATCTCCGACAGCATGGGGCAAAAGCTGAAATCCCAGCCCCAGGTGGAGCTCCAGGAGACGTCGGTATCGATCTCGGTGTTTTCGCTGAATTCCACCCTTTCCAGATTGGGCATAAAAGCAAATGAGTTGTCCCTCATGGAAAATCTCGCTATGTCGATGACGATGCTCTTCACCTCATCCTTGTAAGGAGAGATGGGATCCTCCATTTCACCGTAGAATAATTCCTCCCCCGTGTAAGTTACGGTAAGGACTCCTTCCCCGGTAAGGACCCAGGTTCCTTTTTTCTTGTCGTCGCCGACCGCAAACTCTCCCTTGACGGGATACTCCGGATCCGATCCGTTTGCGCTGAGAGTATCGGAGAGATCCGCTTCCCCTGCGCCTGCTGCCTCCCCGGAGTTACATTCCTCAGGTCCTGCTGCCGCAACGGCCTGACCTGTGCTCTCATTTCCGGTTTCTGCAGGACAGCCGGCCCGGACTGTCACTGGATCTCCGGATATAAGTATCGCAAAAGCGAGCAGAACCGCCGCTGTCTCCCGTATCATCCTTTTCAGCATCATTTCCTTTCACCCGTAAATCAGACTTTGTGAACCCTTCGATCACGGTATCCCGCCGTCAGCGGCAGCGTTTCCCGTGTACCCGATCCCCGTATCCAGGGAGAATTCCATCAGGTTGTTCAGAAATCTCTCAAGACACTCGTAAATGAAAATGTCCGGCGCCTCCGTATCCAGGATCTCCTTCCTGTAGTTGTAATAATAGTCGGAATAACCTTCCTTAAAGGAGTTCAGCGCAAAAGGCTGCATGGAGAGCCTGTAGGAATCCCCTATCAGCATGACCTTCCTGGGATCCAGATCCTCTCCCTCGCTGTAAAAATGCTTGTCTTCATTTTCCCTGTAAATAAACTCCGAATCGCAGTACTGCGTGATATTGTAGGAATGATCATCCGTCAGTATGTCCTGCAGGTGGATGAGTCTGGCCAGATCCCTCACCGGGTAATCCTCCCTTGCCGAGTGTGTCTCGTAAATATCGGGTATGGGATGGCCCAGATATTCCGCCAGAGGGCGGGAGGCCACATAAGCTCCCTGCTCGTTCCAGTGGGTATCATACCTGAGGTACAGCCGGAGATCGGGATTTACGGCCCTGAATTCGGACAGGGTCTCATTTCCGCTGAACACATTTATATCAGTATTCTCCCTCAGATACCGGGTCACCTGTTCAAGCCTGTTCTCCGCTGCCGGCCCACCGTAGTACGAGGGCATGTGCTCCGGATATATCCTCTCCTTGTTGGGGGCCAGGAACAATATGAACTCGCATCCCCTGTCATTCAGTTCCTTTTCAGCCTCGGTAAGGTTTTTCGCGATGAGCTTCAGTTGCTCATCGGTAAAGAGATTGAGTCCCAGATAATCGGATCTCGGATCCTCCTCCACATTCACATTTCCGATGTAATAGAGCCACTCGTCCCTGCCGAGGAGGACGGCGTCATTCACCGAGGTCCTGAACACATAGTATTCCACCATGCTCCCCAGCTTCACCAGCTGATTCTTGAAGGGCAGATGGTCGGTGAACCACCCCTCAAACACGGTTGTCCACTCGTCGTAGGGGGTGATCCCGTATACGGGAAGCTCGGTGAGCTTCCTGTTCTCGTAATTCTCCGTGTCCACATGGCCCCTGACCAGGAGGAACAAGGGTCCCGGCAGCATCAGGAATATCACGAGGATCGATATGTAATACCAAGAAAGCTTCCTGCTCAATCCAGCACCTCAGAATCTGAAATAGATAAACGGGTTATACGCATTCCCCGCGAGGAACACAATGCTCATAAAAAATACCAGAGTGAGGTAGACCGCTTCCAGAGGGGTCTTTATGAACCGCTCTCTCACTCTGTCCGGGGTCACGCTCCGGATCACCCCTGCCCCAAGTATGCCGCATACCATGGCGAACACCTCAAGAGGGGTCACATACATTATAAGTCTGTAGGGCATGGTCTGTCCCAGGGATGAACCGAACATCCTCCCCAGCACCCGGAAAGCCTCCATAAAGCTGTCAAGCCTGAACATGACCCAGCCAACAATAAACGCCAGGATCGTGTACAGTCTGGATGCGATCCCGTGCTTCTTCAGGAATCCGGACAGCCACAGTCTTTCAGCTATCACCAGAACGCCGTTATACACGCCCCAGGCCACGAAATTCCAACTGGCTCCGTGCCAAAGCCCCGTCAGGGCGAACACGATGAAGAGATTTATGCAGGTCCTCGCCTCTCCCTTTCTGTTGCCTCCCAGGGGGATGTACAGATACTCCTTGAACCAGGTGCCGAGGGACATGTGCCATCTGCGCCAGAACTCCCCCATGGACTTTGAGAGATAAGGGAGATCGAAGTTCTCCAGGAAATCAAAGCCGAACATCTTTCCAAGGCCTATGGCCATGTCGGAATAGCCCGAAAAATCATAATATATCTGCATGGTGTAGGCTATGGCGGCAAACCAGGCCATGCCGCCGGTGAGGTTCATTGCGGTGAGGCCGTACAGGTCGTCCGCGGCCTTTGCAAGGACATTTGCGATGAGCACCTTCTTCCCAAGGCCGTAGATGAACCGCCTTATCCCCTCCGCGGTCTTTTCGGGGGTGATCTCACGGCTCCCGATCTGGGCGTTCACATCCCTGTATCTGACTATGGGGCCGGCTATCAGCTGGGGAAAGAAGGAAATATAAAGGGCAAGGGACAGTATGTTTTTCTGCACCCCGTATTTCCCCCGGTACAGATCGATGACATAGGATAACGCCTGAAATGTAAAGAACGATATTCCGATGGGAAGAGCCAGATCCAGAAGTGGTATGGAGGTCCTGAAGACCTTATTTACGGTGTTTATGGCGAAGTTCGCGTATTTGTAGTACCCGAGAAGGGACAGGTTCACCGCCACCGCAAGGAAAAGCCAGAATTTCTTCTTCGCCGGAAAAGAGGCTATCAGCATTCCCGAAAGCCAGTTGGCAAAGACGCTCACCAAAAGGAGGATCACATAGACCGGTTCCCCCCAGGCGTAAAAGATAAGGCTCATGACGAGGAGGAGGATGTTCTGAAGTTTTACGGGCCGCACTATCCTGCTTAAGACAAATGTCACCGGGAGGAATATCCACAGGAACAGCATTGAAGAAAAGACCATGTCAGCTCACCACTCCACTATCCTTGAAAGCGTATCCCTGGGACACACACTGATGGGGAAATCGTCCCCCTCGTACTTCGTGTCGGAGAGGGTGATCCCCGACCTCACGGACTCATAGGCGATCTCGGGCAGATTGTTCTCCTTTGACAGATGAGCCAGCATCACGGCCTGTATGTCGTCGTTCAGAAGCCTCGAAAGAAAGGCGCCGGAATCATCGTTTGACAGGTGCCCTTTCTCGCTCATTATCCTTTTCTTCAGGATATAGGGGTAACGGCCGCATTCCAGCATCCTAAGGTCGTGATTGGCTTCCACGAATATTGTGTTGAGCCCCGACATGGCGTCCACCGTGTATTCGGACCAGGTGCCCAGGTCAGTGATAACGGCTGCTTTTTTTCCGTATTCCTCTATCCTGAAGGCCACGGGCTCCCTGGTATCGTGATCGATACGCACAGGAACGGCCCTGACGTCGTTTATCATGAACTCCGTGTCCGGTTCCACGACCCTGAAAAGCGAACGGTCTATCTCATCTGCGCCCGGGGTCAGCATCACGCCCTCCATGGTCCCCCGGGTGGCGTAGATGGGAATGCCGTATTTCTTGCTGATGACCCTGAGTCCCGCTATATGGTCGCTGTGCTCGTGGGTCAGGAGTATGGCGTCGATCTCCGAAATATCAAGTCCCAGAGTATTCAGGCCCTGCACGGTCCTCTTACATGAAAGCCCTACGTCTATAAGTAGATTTGCGGAAGAGGCGCCGGCGAAGACACAGTTGCCGCTGCTGCCGCTCCCGATGCTGCACATCCTCATTTATTCCAACGCACCTCTATATTGTCGCCCTCTTTAAGGGGTTCCAGAAACTCGGCTTCCCTCCCGTTCACGATGGTGGTAAGGGAGGTGCCGTGCATCGATCTCACATCCACGTCTATATAATCAAAGATATTGGCAAACATGTACTCGCTTCTGCCGGTAAGGGTGACCGGCTTTCCGTTCACGATCACGTTCAGGTCCGTGGGAGTGCCGGTCCCCGGTCTGAATTCGTATTTCCTGACTTCGCCGTGCCTGCTGTTCACTTCGGGTATCGAAGCCGCCTCGGCCTGAAGGTCTGCAGTATCCGGGATCCCCTGAGGTTCCGGAGCGGAAGGCGCTTCTTTCTTTACGGTCCCGGGAGGCGTATGATCCTGTTTCTCCGATCCTCCGTGAACATTCTCTGCCGGGGCAGGCTTCTTTCCCGGATCCGCAAATACGTTGAAGGGAACATTGCCGGCCTTATCGGGTCTGACCTCGGGGTTTACCGGTACGGCATTTCCGCTCCCGTCAGGATCCCTGTCATCCGGCGCCTCCTGAGAGGGATCCTTGTCAGCGTCCCCCTGAGCTTCGGTCTGAACAGGCTTTTCTTCGGCGGTCTCTTCCCCGTCCCCGGACTGAGAGGCATCGGGCTTTAATTCTTCGGAATTCCTGATCTCGTCCACGCTCTTTCCTTCGGAAGGTCCGAAATTCAGGGTGGCAAGAGTCCAGGCGACCTGATCTCCGTCGTGGACCTCCGACTCAAACTCCGCTTCTTCGTCATTTATGTAGATGGGCTCTCCTGCGGAGATATACACATCAAGCGCTCTGGAAAGCGAATCTATGGTGTAGAAATTTCTGACCTCGATGTCGTCTCCCGCCTTTATCTGATAATAGAAAGGCTGTTCCTCTCCGTTTACCACCGGTATCTTCGGGAGTTCCAGCTTGCTGCCGTTCACAGTGATCTTCATGGGACGGGCAAACTCCGGAAGGGCGCCCACCTCCTGAACGGCGTCGGGACCCGCGGTTCCCGGTTTCACTACTATGATGTCGTTTGACTGTATGCGGGTGTGTATGTCCGCAGCGCTGCCGTTTACGGTGATGACAGCGGATTCGCCGCTCTCTCCCCTGGTCATCCTCTGTACTCCGTTCACCGTGTACAGAAGAGCGTTCCCTCTTTTGGGGAACAGCTGGTCGTTGGGGAACTCGCCCTGAAGGGCGCAGTCCAGGACCTCCAGCTTGTTGTTGTCATAAAGCTTGATCCTGCGGCCGTTAAAGGTCACAAAGATAAAACTGTTGCTCTTTTCGTAATAGCTGAGCGCTATTCCCAGAGGAGTCACCAGAAGGGAATCGGGAGTGCTGTCGCTGTTCAGGAAGCGCACCTTCTGCATGACCTCTTTGCCGCGTACGGCCACGCGCTCGCTCTTTATCCCAAGCTTCTTTGAAAGCGCCTCGGTGTATCCGGGGAACATCCCTCCGCCGCCCACGACGAAAACCGCGCTGACGCTCTTACCGCCGTTCAGTTCGCGTATCCTGTTGGCCACAAG
Source organism: Lachnospiraceae bacterium (assembly GCA_016288705.1). Taxonomy (GTDB): domain Bacteria; phylum Bacillota; class Clostridia; order Lachnospirales; family Lachnospiraceae; genus JAEELB01. The sequence continues at coordinate 7,745 of JAEELB010000236.1, forward strand.
GGAGGTCTCCCTGTCTATGACGGGCCGCACGGTATCGGCCACTTCCTTTACGGAGATGGTCTGGTTCAGACCCATGATATCCACATATGATATATCGGCCATCCCGGAGGCCTTTCTCTTGATGATCTCTGCGGTATTGAAATCCGTGAGGCATCTCTGGAGCACAGCCTCCGTCAGGGCGTCCCCCGCCATGGGGATCATGCCGTACGCCACAATGGCCCCGTCCTTTGTGATGGAGATATCGGAGGTGCCCGCTCCAACATCCACAAGAGCCAGGTTCAGCATCCTGTACATGTCGGGAATGGCCAGGCCTATGGCCGCTATAGGCTCCAGAGTGAGATTCACCACCTGAAGGCCTGCCTCGCCCACCGCCTTGTAGAGGCCGTCCACCACATCATCCGGAAGGAAGGTCCCTATCAGATCGCAGCCTATGGTGCGGGCGTTGTGTTCTTCCAGGTTTCCCATGGGGTAACCGTTCAGGAAATACCTGACCACGGAATAACCGACACAGTAAAAGCTGGAGGCCGGGATCTGCCTGTCGTCCTTCTTTTCCGGCTGATCCTTTCCGTCCTTCTTTCCCTGTCCCTTGGTCACATTGAACTGATTGTAGGCTTCCTCTATCCCCTTTGACTCGAGGGCGTAGATATCCTCGCGGCTGACAGCCCTCTCCTCCTCAAACTCTTCATCCACATGAATGGTGACGGTTTTGAGGACGCGTCCCGCGGCGGCGATACAGACGTCATTCAAGGGCTGCCCGGTCTCTTCCCGGAGAGCTTCGGTCACCACCCTTATGGTGGAAGCCACGGCGTGTATATCATGTATCTGCCCGTCCACCATGGCTCTTGTGTCATGCTCAACTGCTTTCTGGGCGGCCACGCAGAAGGTCCCGTTTCTCATAAACCCCACGGTCCCCACTACGCTTCTGGTCCCTATGTCAAGGCCATATACGGGAGGCTCAGAAAAATTCATGTCTCACTCTCCTCATCAGCGCGCTCCTTCTGCAGAAGCTGGATCCTGAGATCCGCCTGCATCTGCGCATAATCTTCCGATCTGCTGTTGTCTATCACAACAGTGCATTTTTCCCTGAAGATCTCGTCGGACAACTGCGAACGCATGACGCTCCTCGCCTGCGCGGCGGGCATACCTCTCGATCTCATGAGCCTCATGACCCGCTCGTCCTCATCCGTGTAAATATACCACAAGTCGTCCAAAATTTCATCATAGCCCTCTTCGATGAGAAGAGCCGCCTCCAGCACATAGAAATCCGGGGCATCCCCGGACTTGCGCAGGGCGCTTATCTCCTCCGTGATATATTTTTTCACCGCGGGATGGACGATCTTATTTACGGAAGTAAGGAGTCCGGGATCCGAAAAGACCCTTTCCGCCATGAGCTTCCTGTTGATGCTGCCGAAATCCCCGACGATGTCCTTCCCCAGGAGCATCACAAGCTGCATGTAGCATGGGCCGCCGGGCTCTTCAAGCTTCCTCGCCAGATCGTCGGCGATCACGGTCCTGCATCTGTAGTTTTCGCTCAGATAATTCGTTATCATGCTTTTCCCGGAGCCGATCCCTCCGGTTATGCCTATTGTGATCATATGATATGCCTCATTTCGCTTCGTACCAGTCCCGGCCGGTATGCATGTCTATGATGAGGGGCACCTTAAGCTCGCAGGCCCCCTCCATCTCTTCCCTGAGAATGGCGGCTATCCTCTCTTCTTCGTCCTCTGCCGTCTCTATCAGAAGTTCATCGTGTATCTGCAGTATCAGCCTTGACTTAAGGCCTTCCCTTCTGATCCTGTTCCACACCCCTATCATGGCAATCTTGATAATATCCGCCGCAGTGCCCTGGATAGGCGCATTCCTTGCCACTCTCTCCCCGAAGGATCTCTGCATGAACTGGGGGCTTTTGAGTTCCGGAACGGGACGCCTCCTTCCGAAGGCAGTAGTCACGTAACCCTTCTCCTTTGCCTCGGCGACGGCGGTATCCATGAACCGTCTGATGCCTGGATATGTTTCGAAATACGACGAAATATACTCCTCCGCCTCCTTTCTGGAGATTGAGAGATCGTTTGAGAGACCGAAGGAGCTGATGCCGTACACGATGCCGAAATTCACGGCCTTGGCGTTTCTCCTCATAAGGGGAGTGACCTCATCGAGAGGCACGTGGAACACCCGGGATGCGGTGACGGCGTGTATGTCCCTGCCCTCCCTGTAGGCTTCGATCAGCCTCTCGTCTCCGGCCATTGAGGCCAGGACCCTGAGTTCTATCTGGGAATAATCGGCGTCGGTAAAGATAAATCCGTTATCCGGCACGAAGACTTTCCTGATCCGCCTCCCAAGCTCCGTCCGCATGGGGATGTTCTGGAGGTTCGGATCATAGGAGGACAGCCTGCCGGTGGCGGTGGTGGTCTGACTGAACCTGGTGTGAACGCGGCCGTCCTTCCCTATGAATTTTGAAAGGGAATCGGCGTAGGTGGATTTGAGCTTCGCATAAGTCCTGTACTCCAGCACGTCCCTCACAAGCTGTGACTCCGAAGACAGCTTTTCCAGAACGTCAGCCGAGGTTGACCAGCCGGTTTTGGTCTTCTTTCCGCCCTGAAGTCCCTGCTTTTCAAAGAGTATCACTCCCAGCTGTTTGGGAGAATTGATGTTGAACTCCTCTCCCGCGCCTTCGTAGATCGCCTTTTCAAGTTCCGATATCCTGCCGGACAGAGACTCCCCGTAGGATGTGAGTTCCATGGGCTGGAGCCTGATGCCCCAGCTCTCCATATCGTGAAGGACTTTCGTCAAAGGCATCTCTATGTCGAAAAACAGCCTGTCTTCTTTATTCTCCTTAAGGAGTTCCTGTATCCTCCCAGCAGAGCCCGCGCTCACAAAGGAAACGTGGGGGCTGTCGGCGGTGATGCCCATAAAGGCCTGCGCGATATAGCCCGGGTCGTAGTCGTTCCTCAAAGGATCCAGAAGATAGGAAGCCACCTGAACGTCGAAGAACCTGTCCGGGGAAACGTCCGTCCCAAGGAAACCGTACTGATCCTTTATATTCCAGGTCGAAGCCATGGCCTCCCTGTTCTCAAACAGCAGGGACAGTCTCTCCCCTATCCTCTCCGGGCTGAACACGGACCCTGCCTTTATCTCCCTCGTTTCATAACCGTCACTGCCCTTATACGAAAGAGTCAGGGATCCGATAACCCTGTCCTCTCCCTCTATGGCAAAGCCTGGAAGGCCGCCGCTCACGCAGGCATTTTCAAAGGCTTTAAACGTTTCTTCGAACCCGGCATCATCAGTTATCTCTTTTTTTTCGGGAACAGACCGTGATGAAACGGAGACCGTGGATACATTCTCAAACCGGGGATAAAAGTTCCTGAAGGACATCTCCCGGAACATACCGTAAGCTTCGGGCGTATAGATGTTGCCGAGACGCATTTCTTCATAGTCGTAATGGATATCCGAATGACAGTTTATCTCTGCAAGGTCTCTTGAGAGGCAGGCCAGGTCCTTATTTTCGCGAAGAGACTCTTTTATGGCCTTTTTGCTCACTTCCTCAAGTCTCTCGTAGACGTTTGAAAGAGACCCGAACCTGCGCATGAGTTCTATGGCTGTCTTCTCACCCACCCTGGGGACCCCGGGAATATTGTCGCTCTGGTCTCCCATAAGCCCCTTAAGGTCGATAAATCCCTGTCCGCTCACGCCGTATTCATCTTCCACATCCTTTGAATGATAGCTGAAAACCTCGGTTTTTCCCGCTTTAGTCTTCGGAATGCGGACCATGATCCTGTCGGTGGCGACCTGGAGCAGATCCCGGTCTCCGGAAATGATGACTGCATCCATCCCCCGGCTCTCCGATCCCTTTGCCAGGGTCCCCAGTATATCGTCGGCTTCAAGCCCCGCCTTTTCCAGGCGGCAGATCCCCATGGAATCAAGCACCTGCTTCAGGAGGGGCACCTGGCTCTTAAGTTCTTCGGGCATGGGCCTTCTGCCCGCTTTATACTCGGGAAAGATGCCGTGTCTGAAGGTGGGCGCATGGACGTCAAAAGCCACGGCCAGATATTCCGGCTCCTCCTCATCCAGGAACCTGAAGAGTATGGACAGAAAGCCGTAAACCGCCCCGGTATGCCGGCCCGAGGGATCCCTCAGATCAGGCATCCCGAAAAACGCCCTGTTGATTATGCTGTTTCCGTCTACGAGCATTATTTTTTCAGACATATCTTCACTACTCCCGGGATCATAAGCCCAAAGTGAACGCAAGGTAGAGCAGAACGGCTGCAGCCGCAAGACACATGCAGGAACCGACCCTCACCGAGATCCACAGTTTCTTCACCAGTTCGGTTTTTTTCCTTCCCCCGGATATCCGGCTTTTCATTGCTTCGTTCAGATTGAAGGTAGTCTCCTTTTCGAGACTGGGGAGGCCTTCGGACACAAGTATCCTTATAGACAGTTCTTCCCTGCATTCCTCGCAATCCTCCACATGGCGAAGGAAGCCGTCGATCCGGTCTTCCCGCAGTGTTTCATCGAGAAATTCCGACATTTGGTTTTCACACTCTTTACAAGTCATAAATTATTATGTAAACTATACACGTTCCATTGACAGTTATAAATTAACGCTTTACAAACGGATGTATTTGATGATATTATGACTACCATCGCTTCTGCACCTGAGTGACACTGTTCTCTCGCTGGCGTGGCGGAATTGGCAGACGCGCGGGACTCAAAATCCCGTGATGGCGACATCGTGTGGGTTCGACCCCCACCGCCAGCACACCTTTTAATTGTAGTTTCAATGAGGTGCCATGTCAAACGTTAAACGGATAAACGTAAATAAGGACACGGTGATAGCGGCTGTTTCATCATTAGTGTTTCTCGTCTCTCTGATCCCCATCCTGGTCCTGGGATTCTTCGATTATGCATCGGGAGATGATCTGGGTTACGGCGCCCCCTGCAGATCCGTACTGAGGGCCGGCGCGGTTCTTTGACAGTTAGTTGTTAGGTCTTATTTTTGTATTTGTTGAATTTTAGGGCATTATGCCCTATTTTTTATGTCAAATTTTGTGTATTTTGCCGTAGCGTATGTAGCGTTATTGTGCTATAATTAAGGCAAAAGGAGGTTTGACATGAGACTTAGGATCAAAAATGATAACGGTATCGAGAGAATGTATGTTGAAAAATCAGTGCGGATAAGCCCAAAGAAGGTAGTTACACAGAACGTCGAAAAGCTCGGACGTCTTGATCACCTCATGAAATCCATGAACTTATCGAGGGACGAGGTCATAGAATGGGCACAGAAACATGTTGATGAATTGAACGATGAGGGAAGATCAGTCATGCTTTCATTGTCGGCAATAAAGGCTATCAAGCCGAATGAACAGCGGACATTTAAAGCAGGATATCTTTTCCTGCAGAACATCTACTATTCCATGAAGTTCAAGAACATCTTTCGGAACATCCAAAAACGCCATCGTTATAAATATGACCTCGATGCCATCACTTCTGACCTCATCTTTGCCAGAGTCCTCGAACCTGCAAGTAAACGGGCCTCTTATGAAGCCGCAAAGACTTTTCTCGAACCCCCAAAGTACAATGATTATGATATTTATCGCGGGCTCAGCATCCTGGCTGAGGAAATGGATTATATCCAGGCTGAAGTGTATAAAAACTCAAATTTTGTGATTGATCGGAACAACCGTATACTCTACTACGACTGCAGCAACTTCTATTTCGAGATCGAGCAAGCCGATAACCTTCGCAAGTATGGCAAGAGCAAAGAGCACCGACCGAACCCCATTGTTCAAATGGGACTGATGATGGATGGTGACGGGATCCCAATTGCATTTGACCTTTTTGACGGCTCCTCAAATGAACAGCCTTCCTTAAAACCGCTGGAGCAAAAGGTCATAAAAGATTTCGGGTTTCACCGTTTTATTGTTTGTACCGATGCCGGTCTTGCTTCCGAAGCGAATCGAAGGTTCAATAACATAAACGACAGAGCATTTGTTGTCACACAATCGCTTAAGAAGCTTAAAGAAGATGAGCGGATATCGGCAATGGATGATACAAACTGGAAACAACTTTCCAATGGGAAAAGGGTAAAAGACTTTCAAAAGATACGTGAGAACCCCGAGGATTACAAAGATGAAATCTACTACAAAGAACGGATTCATGACGGAAGCGGCGTTGTCGGACAGCTCATGATAATTACATACTCTCCCGCCTATGCCATCTATCAAAAGACAGTACGCCAGGCCCAGCTCGACCGGGCAGAAAAGATGGTACTAAACAAAAAGGTAAAAAAACAGCGTAAGAATCCAAATGATCCTGCCCGTTTTGTTAAGGTCACAGCTGTAACAAACGATGGCGAGATTGCCAAAAACAAAGTCTACGAAATAGACACCGAAGCTGTAGAAGCGGAAGCGCTGTACGACGGTTTCTATGCTGTATGCACGAATCTGATTGATGATACCGTCAGCGATATCATTTCCGTAAGTGAAGGACGTTGGAAGATAGAAGAATCCTTTCGGATCATGAAAACGGATTTTGAGTCGCGACCTGTTTATGTCTCGAGAGAAGATCGGATAAAAGCACACTTTCTTATTTGCTTTCTCTCGCTTTTGATCTTCCGAATCCTTGAAAAGAAAACCGGCAGAAACTACACCTCCGGTGAACTGATCAAAACGCTGCGAAATTATAATCTTCTCAGGATCAGCGGAGAAGGATATATCCCCGAATACACACGTACAGCAATAACAGACTGTCTCCATGACATCTTTAATTTCAGGACAGATACAGAGATTGTTCCTACCCGAAAAATGAGAGAAATAATCGCATCGACCAAGAAATAATTCCGACGCTACATCGACCTTCTCAGCAAAAATGCCGCAGCCCCTTTATTAGCAAGAGGTAGCGGCGTTTTCGTTCATAAAAACTGTTAAAGACGGGATTATATCATCAATCTTTACATTATCAAGATTTGCTCTTCCACCATCTCTTTTTCAAGCAGTCTGTCATTCTCCTCATGAAAATATATCGGATCGGATTGCCTTATCAAGATCGGTTCCAGGTCCGTCATCGTGTTGGACATATATGACCTCAACATTAATTCTTTCTTTTATATGTTTTTTGCAATTTCAAATACTTTTCTTAGATACTTACCGGCATTTTTATCCCGGTTAGCATCATTACCATAGCCTCTGGTCATCTCATCAAAAGCATATACTTCGCAGGCTTTTGCTCTATTTCTGATCCGGTCACCAACCATAACTGTCTTCATGGCTTCCAGCTGATCTCTTCTTACCTTATCTTTTAATGAACCACCCATGGTAATCAAAAATATAGCTTTTTCCAGACATTTCATGGATGCTTTATCCCCATATGCAAATCCGTAAGTCCATACCCGTTGAAACCATCCCTCTAACATAGCAGGAGACGAA
>JAEELB010000237.1 GCA_016288705.1 Lachnospiraceae bacterium
GGGGTTTTCGACGGCGGCAGCCCGAGATACACCGGGATGATAGGGATGCACGGCACAAAGACTTCGAATTTCGGCGTGTCGGAGTGCGATCTCCTGATAGCCCTCGGAGCCAGATTTTCTGACCGCGTCATAGGCTCCCGCAAGAGTTTTGCAAAGAACGCAAAGAAGATCCATATCGACATAGACGCCGCCGAGATCAATAAGAACATTAGGGTCGACAGGCCCATTGTTGGAGATCTTAAGACGGTCCTCAGGGAACTGAACCCCATGATAGAACAGCAGAGCCATCCGGAATGGATGGAAAAGATCGCCGAGTATAAGGAAAGATATCCCCTGAAGTATGAGGAGGGAGTCCTCAGCTGTCCCTTCATAATGGAGGAGATCGACAGACAGACTTCGGGCAGCGCCGTGATAGTCACCGATGTGGGACAGCACCAGATGTGGGCCGCGCAGTTCTATAAATACACGGAGCCCAGGACCTTCCTCTCATCGGGAGGCCTCGGGACCATGGGCTTCGGTCTCGGCGCAGCGATAGGAGCGAAATGCGGCCGCCCCGACAGGACCGTGGTAAATATAACCGGCGACGGCTGCTTCAGGATGAACATGAACGAACTGGCTACGGCCTCCCGTTACGGGATAAAGGTCATAGACGTTATCATAGACAACCGTGTCCTGGGTATGGTCAGGCAGTGGCAGACCCTCTTCTACGAAAAGAGGTACTCGGAGACCGTACTGGACGACGGGGTGGATTTTGTGAAGGTGGCCGAAGGACTGGCCTGCCGCGCCTTTGGCGCCGGAACCAGGGAGGAATTCGGAAAAGCCTTTAAGGAAGCCCTTGAATGCGACGGTCCGGCGGTCATCGACTGCAGGATCGGGAAGGATGATATGGTGCTGCCCATGGCGGCGCCGGGAAGGCCCCTGACCGAGACCATGGATCAGGACGACTTATAAGGAGGAGAGGAAATGGCGAGAGTTTACAATTTTTCCGCGGGACCGGCGGTGCTTCCTGAGGAAGTGCTGAAAAAGGCGGCCTCAGAGATGCTTGATTACAACGGGACAGGCATGTCCGTCATGGAGATGAGTCACAGATCCAAGGCTTTTGACTCCATAATCGAGACTGCAGAAGCAGACCTCAGGGAACTGCTTTCCATTCCCGACGACTACAGGGTCATTTTCCTTCAGGGCGGCGCGCACCTTCTCTTTGCCGGTGTCCCCATGAATTTCCTGAAGAGGAAGGCCGGATACATCGTCACCGGACAGTGGGCTTCCAAAGCCTTCAAGGAGGCGAAGAAGCAGGGCGAGGCCGTGGAGCTGGCTTCCAGCGCGGACAAGACCTACAGCTACATTCCCGATTGTTCCGATCTCCCCATAACGGACGACATGGATTACGTCTATATCTGCGAGAACAACACCATCTACGGGACTAAATTCCATGAGCTTCCCAATACAAAGGGCAAGGCCCTTATCGCCGACGTATCCTCCTGCTTCCTTTCGGAACCCATGGACGTTACGAAGTACGATTTTATTTACGCGGGCGTCCAGAAGAACGTGGGACCCGCGGGAACCCAGGTGGTGATCGCCAGGGACAGCTTCCTTACGGATGAAGTGAAGCCTTATACGCCGGATATCATGAATTACAGGCTCATGGCCGACAAGAAATCCCTCCTCAACACTCCTCCCTGCTACGGGATCTATATCTGCGGCCTGGTGTTCAAATGGCTGAAGGAGATGGGCGGGCTTTCCGAGATGAAGAAGGTAAATGAAAAGAAAGCTGCCCTGCTTTACGATTTCCTGGATTCGTCAAAGCTTTTCAAGGGCACCGTTGAAAAGAAGGACAGGTCTCTGATGAACGTGCCCTTCGTCACCGGTGATGAGGAAAAGGATGCGGCCTTTATCAAGGCGGCCACGGAACGCGGATTTGTAAGCCTCAAGGGACACAGGTCCGTGGGCGGAATGAGAGCAAGTATCTACAACGCAATGCCTTACGAGGGAGTCGAAAAGCTTGTTGCGTTCATGAAAGAATATGAAGACAAGGAGATGAAGTGATGTACAGATACAAATGCCTGAATCCCATATCTGCCAAGGGATTGGAAAAACTCAGCAGCGATTACGCCGTAACGGAGGAGATCAACGAGGCGGACGCGGTACTGGTGCGTTCAGCTGATATGCACGGGATGGAGCTTCCTTCCGGCGTTCTCACGGTTGCCAGGGCAGGCGCCGGCGTAAATAATATCCCTCTCGATGATTTCGCCCGCAAGGGAGTGGTGGTCTTCAATACCCCCGGAGCGAACGCCAACGCGGTGAAGGAGATGGTCATAGCGGGAATGCTCCTGGCTTCCAGAAGCATCTCCTCCGCCATAGAGTGGGTCAGGGAAAATTCCGACGACGAAGATATCAAGAAGGATGCGGAAAAAGAGAAAAAGAGATTCGCGGGTACCGAGATCGAAGGGAAAAAGCTGGGAGTGATCGGGCTTGGAGCCATCGGCGTCAAGGTGGCCAACGCTGCTTTCCATCTGGGTATGGAGGTATACGGCTACGACCCTTACATTTCCGTGGAAGCCGCATGGAATCTGTCACACAACATCATCCACGTGAAGGATGTGAATGAGATCTATCAGAAATGCGATATCATAACGATCCATGTGCCCCTTCTGGATTCCACCAAGGGCATGATCGATTCCGAAGCCATTTCCCAGATGAAGGACGGCGTCATCATACTGAACTACGCCAGGGATGTGCTGGTGGATGAAAAGGCGGTTGTGGAGGCGATAGGCACGGGAAAGGTCAGACGTTACATGACGGATTTCCCCAACACCACCACCGCGGGCGTTAAGGGCTGCGTGGTCACTCCCCATCTGGGAGCCTCCACCGATGAAGCGGAGGATAACTGCGCCGTCATGGCCGTGAAGCAGATCATGGATTATATCGAGAACGGAAACATCAGGAACAGCGTGAACTTCCCCAACTGCGATATGGGTATCTGCCAGGCCGGCGGCCGCATCGCGGTGCTCCACAAGAACGTGGCAAATATGATCACGAAGTTCACCACCATAATCGGTGAGTCCGACGCAAATATCAGCGACCTGACCAACAAGTCCAGAGGGGATTTCGCTTACACCCTGATCGACCTTGACCAGGCTCCCTCGGGCGACATGATCGACAGGCTGGGTGAGATAGACGGAGTGTTCAGGGTGAGGCTCATAAAGGGCTGATGATGAAATGGAAAAAGTAAAGTCATTCCTGGCCAGAAAGAACATAGAGATAACCTGGAGGAGGTACGCAATAGACGCCCTTGGAGCCATGGCTCAGGGACTGTTCTGCTCCCTCCTCATAGGGACGATAATAAACACCGTGGGCAGCAGGTTCGGCATACCGTTTCTGACCGCGACGGTTGCCACGGTGGGCGGCACGGATTACACCGTGGGAGGACTTGCCTCTGCCATGAGCGGACCTGCGATGGCGGTGGCGATAGGCTACGCTCTCAAGTGTCCGCCCCTTGTGCTTTTCTCTCTCATAACTGTGGGCTTTGCCTCCAATGCTCTCGGAGGCGCCGGCGGGCCTCTGGCTGTCCTCTTTGTGGCCATCATTTCTTCCGAGATCGGGAAGGCGGTGTCCAAGGAGACGAAGGTGGACATCCTCGTAACTCCTCTTGTGACCATAGGCACGGGAGTGGCGCTCTCCGCCTGGTGGGCGCCTGCTCTGGGCAGGGCCGCCATGAGCCTGGGGACTCTCATCATGTGGGCTACGGATCTTCAGCCCTTCCTCATGGGAATACTTGTGTCAGTCCTTGTGGGGATAGCCCTCACTCTTCCCATATCCTCCGCGGCCATTTGCGCGGCCCTCGGACTTACGGGACTGGCCGGCGGCGCGGCAGTTGCGGGCTGCAGCGCCCAGATGGTGGGCTTTGCGGTGATGTCCTTCAGGGAGAACGGCTTCGGAGGCCTGATCTCCCAGGGGATAGGCACCTCGATGCTTCAGATGGGAAATATTGTTAAGAATCCCCGCATCTGGATACCTCCCATCCTCGCTTCCGCAATTACCGGACCTTTGGCCACATGTCTCTTCGGGCTCAGGATGGACGGGACTCCGGTCTCCTCCGGAATGGGGACTTGCGGGCTTGTGGGACAGATAGGCGTTTATTCGGGGTGGATGGACGCTGTCCAAAACGGGAGCAGAGGCGCGGTCACTGCTTTTGACTGGGCGGGGCTCATCCTTATCAGCTTTGTGCTCCCCGCGGTCCTTTCCGTGATTTTCTGTCAGTGTCTGAAAAAGGCCGGCTGGATAAAGGAAGGGGATATGAAACTTTGATCGTTTTCATTATTGAAAACGGTCGGACTGTATGGTAGTATATGCCTTAACGGGATTATTTTTTATTTTCCTGAAGGACGCGCAGCATGGTCGGATCGTTGGATCCGGAAAGGAAACGGGTATGGACTTCTGTTTTGACAGGTTTTTCAATTGTTCTAAGGGAAGGGAGAAAGGTATGACTATCACAAAGGAAGAGATCCTGGACAGGATCAACGACGTCGCAGGAGCGGTGAAGAACATTGACATCGGGACCGAAAAGATCCAGTCAATGCTCAAACTGAACAAGCAGGAGGAACCGGCAGTGGAGGACGGAACGGAGACACTGAAGCTCATAATCAAGATCCTTGTCGCGGTTGCTATCGGCGCTCTTATCGCTTTCGCAATCTATCATTTCCTTAAGCCCGATTATCTGAGCGATTTTGATGACGATATAGACGATGACTTCGAGGATGATTTCTTCGCAGACGAAGACGAGGAATCCGGAAAGGACTGATCTGAAGACATCCCTTACCTGTCGTAATTTCGGCCTGTGCGGAGGCTGCAGTTACCTGGATATCCCTTATGACGAGGAACTGTCTCTCAAGGAAGAGCATGTGCTGAGCTCCCTGAAGGCCGGTTTGGGGGATGCCGAGGTTCAATGGGAATGGGAAGGCGTTGTGCCTTCTCCGCATCGGTTCGGCTATCGGAACAAGATGGAGTTTACATTCGGGGACGAGAGAAAGGGAGGCCCTCTGACTCTCGGTCTGCACCGGAAGAAGAGCTGGTTTGACGTCTTGGATGCCGATGAATGCAGGATCTGTGACAGTGACTTTACGGATATAGTGAAGTCCGTCCGTGAGGCCGCGGTGTCTTTCGGTATGACTAAATATGACCGGAAGAGCCACCGTGGATTCCTGAGGCATCTGATCGTAAGAAAGGCTTTCCATACAGGCGAGGTCATGGCCTGCATCGTCACCACCTCGGAA
>JAEELB010000238.1 GCA_016288705.1 Lachnospiraceae bacterium
ACACTATATATCTGCCCTGTATGAGGTAGAGATCACTCCATAACCGTAGTTCGTTCTTTATGTGGACTTAACGAAGTATTGATTTTACTGAAAAAACACTTGACTATATGGAGAGGATAAAACGGTCAGATTCCGCAGTTTTATCCTATATTTCCGGGTTTTTCGTGGAGACGGCTGCGGCCCGGAGAAGCCAAAGCGACGCATTCCAATATCCTGCCCGACTTTTTTAGCGTCAAATACACCGCCCGGAACGGGCGGGCTCTTTTGTTTTTTGGCACGCCCGATAAAATCGGCATTACTTCGGTTTTTATCGGGGCGCTGCGCCGTATTTCATGTAAAATGTAGAAAAGCGGACAGGCCGGGCGGTGGGGCCGATACAGAAGCGCAGCCCCCGGCCGAAGCGCAGCCCCCGGTTGAAGGCGCAGCCCCCTGCCGAAGCGCAGCCCCCGGCCCCCGGCCGCGAACGGACTGTGGCTTGCAAGAATGATGGGTTATATAGTATAATCACCATTTGATTGTTCTGTTTATCTGAAAATGACGACCATAATGCATGCTTACGGCGCTACGGAACCGCGATGTTTCGGTGCTTCAAAGGCATCTCAGGCGGTCCCGGGCCGTTCGTAAAGCGCAAAGGGGAGACTGGAATTGGGAAGAAAAAGATACGACGATCGTTATGATGATTATGACGGGTACGGCAGAGGCAGGAGTTCCCGCTCCGGCCGCTCAAGCCGTTCGGACCGCTATGACGAGCGGTATGATGATCGGTACGACGATCGCTATGACAGCCGTTATGACAGCAGATATGATGAGGATGACGGCGAATATGACGATCCTTATGAAGACGGTTATGACGACGGCTATTATGAGGATTATGACGACGGTTATGATGGCGGTTATGAGGATGACTACTATGACAGGAGATCCTCCGGAGGCAGATCCCGCGGACGTTCCTCGGGCTCCGGCAGGAAGAAGTCCCGGGGCCGCGGCAGTAAGAAGACCCATGTTATCCTCTTCGTGATCGAGATCCTCGTCCTGGTCATTGCGGTAGGCGTTATGTACAAGATCTACAAGACCGCAAACGCCGTGACCATAGTGAGGCTGGAGGATGACGCCATCCTGGTGAATGAAGAGGTCAAGGAGAAGGAAGAGACCGGAAGCATGAAGGGCTACAGGAACATCGCCCTTTTCGGACTTGATTCACGTACGAAGACCATCGACCAGAATACCAGAGGCAGGAGCGACACCATAATGATCGCTTCCATAAATCAGGATACGGGAGAGGTGAAGCTGGTCTCGGTCTACAGGGATACTTATCTGAACCTTGGAAATGACAGCTACAACAAGTGTAACACGGCCTACGCGAAGGGAGGACCGGAGCAGGCCATCAATATGCTAAACCTGAACCTGGATATGAACATCTCGGATTTTGTCACCGTGGGCTTCCAGGGCCTTATCGACACCATAGACGCCCTGGGCGGAGTCACCATAGATGTTCAGGAAAATGAGATCGTACATCTGAACAATTACCAGCGGAGCATGTGGGTGGACGAAGGAGACAAGGGCAACCCCGGGAAACTGAACAACAATATCGTGGAGGTGACTCACGCGGGAAGCCAGACTCTGTCCGGCCTGCAGGCCACCGCATACTGCCGCATCCGTTATGTCGGCAATGACTTCGGCCGGGCGGAGAGGCAGAGAAACGTGCTCGCCGCCGTTATGGAAAAGATGTATACCGCAGACGCAAGTGAGCTTGCGACTCTGGCAAATAACCTGGTGTCAAAGAAGGAGATCGTCACTTCCATCAATCTCTCGGATATGACGGAAATGCTCCAGAATGCCAAAAGCTACAGGATAGTGGGAAGCGACGGCTTCCCTCAGCAGGACGCCCTGAAGACAGGCACCATCGGATCCAAGGGTTCCTGCGTGGTGCCTCTGGATCTTAAGGATAATGTCACATGGCTCCACGGCTATCTGTTCAATGACGCAGCCTATACGGCTTCCTCCGCTGTGGCGGACTGCAGCGCAAAGATACAGGCGGATACGCAGAAGTATGTTGGGACGAAATAAACCGGCCGTAAAACCCGATGTGATCATCCCTGTATACAGGCCTGACATCAGGCTCCGTTTTCTTGTGAAAAGACTTGAAGAACAGACAGTGGCTCCCGGCAGGATCATCATCATGCTCACTCTTGACAGGGGCGACAGCCGGTTGTTTGTGCCGGAGGGGTGCGAGGTCTACACCCTGCCCCGCCGGGGCTATGATCACGCAGGCACCAGAAATCTCGGGGCCGCCTATTCGGAATCGCCATATTTCATAATGATGACCCAGGACGCGGTGCCCGCGGACAGGCATCTGATAGAGAATCTCATGAAAGGGATCCTGGAGGACGGCGCAGCCGTATCCTACGGGAGACAGCTGGCGTACAGGTCCTCCTCCTTTACCGAAAAACTGACCCGCGGGTTTAATTATCCTGAAGTGTCTTCCGTCAGGACCGCGGAGGATATCCCGTCATTGGGAATAAAAGCCTTTTTCTGTTCAAATGTGTGCGCGGCCTACGACAGGGACGCCTTTGTGCAGTTGGGTGGATTCAGCGCTCCCGCGGTATTCAATGAGGACATGGTTTACGCCCGCTCCGTCCTTGAAAGCGGGAAAAGCATTTCCTACAGGGCGGATGCGCGGGTTTATCATTCGCATGATTACAGCGTTGGAAGGCTGTTCCGCAGGAACTTTGATCTGGCCGCGTCCCAGAGGATGCATCCGGAGGTCTTCGGCGACATATCGTCGGAGGGAGAGGGCGTGAAGTACGTGATGAGAGTGACCGGAAAGCTTGCGGCTTCCGGCCATGTCTTCAGCGTCCTGCCCTTTATCTTCAGGTGCGCGGTGAGATACGCCGCCTTTTTCCTCGGGAAGAGGTATAATATTTTGCCTCTCCCGGTGATCCTGAGGTGCACGGACAACCCTTATTTCTGGAAAACACAGAAGAGGTTGGAGAAAGAAAATGCAGGAAAATGACGACGTGAGGGACGAGGAGAGGCGCGAAAGCGGGGAACCCCCCGAAAAAGCCTCAAAAGAAAGCTCATCCTCCGAAAACGATAATAAAAACGATAAAGAGAACGGCGGCTTTGAAGATGTGTGCTTCATTTGCCGGAGACCCGAGAGCAGGGCGGGAAAGATGTTCCATCTGCCCAACAACATATCCATCTGTGAAGACTGCATGCACAGGACCATGGATCAGCTCAGCCAGTTCGATTACAACGGGATGCTGAACAACGGAAGCTTCCCGGGGATCAGTTTTGTGAATCTCTCGGACATGCAGGGACAGGGTGGGATCCCCAACAAGCAGAAGGTCAAAAAGAAAGAGAAGGCGGGAGAAAAAAAGGAGCCGGCCATCAAAAAGGTTCCGTCCCCTCACGTTATAAAGGCCTCTCTCGATGAATACGTGATCGGCCAGGAGCACGCCAAAAAGGTGATCTCCGTGGCTGTGTACAACCATTACAAAAGGGTCATCACCGGAAGCATGGATGATATAGAGATAGAAAAATCAAACATCCTCCTTCTGGGCCCCACCGGCTGCGGCAAGACGTATCTGGTGAAGACCCTGGCCAGGATACTGGATGTCCCGCTTGCCATAGCCGACGCCACGTCCCTCACGGAGGCCGGATATATCGGGGATGACATCGAAAGCATCATCTCCAAGCTCCTCATGGCCACCGACAATGATGTGGAACGGGCAGAGTCAGGCATAGTCTTTATTGACGAGATAGACAAGATAGCGAAGAAAAAGGACACGAATCACCGTGACGTGAGCGGCGAGTCCGTTCAGCAGGGGATGCTGAAACTCCTTGAGGGGGCGGATATCGAGGTGCCCGTGGGAGCCACCTCGAAAAACGCCATGGTGCCCCTGACCACGGTCAATACCAGAAACATTCTCTTCATTTGCGGGGGAGCGTTTCCGGAGCTTTCCGACATAATCAAAAGGCGGCTGCACAAGGAGACCTCCATCGGATACAGCGCGCATCTGCCTGACGAAAAGGAAAATGAAGGGAACATTCTCCGGGAAGTGAAAAATGAGGACCTCAGAAAATACGGCATGATACCCGAATTTCTGGGACGGCTTCCGGTGGTCTGCACCATGGACGCGCTGGATAAGGATATGCTCCTGAAGATACTGAAGGAACCCAGAAACGCCATCCTCAAGCAGTACAAGAAGCTTCTGGAACTTGACGAGGTCGATCTCAGGTTCGACGACGGCGCACTCGAGGCCATCGCCGAGAAGGCCCGGGAGCAGGATACCGGCGCCAGAGCGCTCAGATCCATAATCGAAGAATTTATGCTCGACATCATGTATGAGATACCTAAGGATAATAATATCGGGAGAGTCACCATCACCCGGGATTATATCGAGGGGAAAGGCGGTCCTGTGATAGATATAAGATCCCAGGCAGCCGTCCCTTCACAACCGCCTGCCGTTTCCTGACAGGCGGCAGCGTGTGAGACCTCTTGCGCGCGATACGGTAGCTGTAGTGTAGTGAAAGGAGTTCTGTATGTTTGCTGATATCATTGACAAGCTCGATTCGTTCCTGTGGGGATGGCCATTGATAATACTGCTCTTCGGGACCCACATATTCATGACGATCCGTACCGGCTTTATCCAGAAAGAGGTGTTAAAGGGGATCAGGCTCTCCGTGGCAAAGAATCCCGAGTCGGAGGGCGATGTGTCCAATTTCGGGGCACTTACTGCCGCTCTGTCTTCCACCATCGGTACCGGTAACATCATAGGCGTGGGAACAGCCATAGCCTGCGGAGGACCGGGAGCGGTGCTCTGGATGTGGCTCACGGGTATCTTCGGCATGGCCACAAAATATGCCGAGACCCTGATAGCCGTTAAATACAGGGTCAAGAGTGAGAACGGCACCATGATAGGCGGCGCCATGTATGCCCTTGAAAGAGGGCTTAAGGCAAGGTGGGCCGGAATAGTCTTCGCCTTCCTGGCTGCCATATGCGCCTTCGGGATAGGCTGTACCGTTCAGGCGAACGCCGTAGCAACGAACATCACAAATAACTTCCACGTCCCCTCGGTGGTCATAGGACTGGTGCTTGCAGTGCTCGTGGCTATGGTGGTCATAGGCGGGATCAAGTCCATAACAAAGGTGTCCGAGATGCTGGTGCCCTTTATGGCGGTGGCCTATGTGCTTGGCTGCATAGCGATACTGATAATAAACGGCCACTATCTGGGAGAGACCATCTCCGTCATAGTGAGTTCCGCATTTACCGCAAAGGCTGCTTCAGGCGGGTTTATTGGGACCACCGTGATGCTGGCCTGCAGATACGGTTTTGCCAGAGGACTTTTTTCAAATGAGTCCGGCATGGGTTCCGCCCCTCTGGTGGCCAGCGCCGCAAAGACCCCCAACTCCAAATATCAGGCTCTCGTGTCAATGACCGGAACCTTCTGGGATACGGTGGTCATCTGCCTTATGACGGGACTGGTGCTCGTATCCTGCATCCTTAAATATGACGCCATCGACGGCCTGTCCGGAAACGGGGGCGAGCTTACGGCAATGGCATTCAGCATGATCCCCTACATCGGCGTGCCCGTCCTCACGGTGGGACTCATCACCTTCGCTTTCTCCACCATACTCGGCTGGTACTATTACGGGGAGCGCTGCGCCGTTTATCTGTTCGGCGAGAAGGTCATCATCGGCTATAAGATACTGTGGGTGATCGGAGTGTTCGTGGGATCTGTCCTGGAGCTGAACCTCCTGTGGAATCTGGCGGACCTGCTGAACGGACTCATGGCCATTCCCAACGTTATAGCGGTGCTGCTGCTTTCGGGAGTGGTGGCAAAGGAGACTTCCAGATATGCAGGCTCCCATATCACCGACAGGAGTGACGATGAGATCCCCGTTCTCCAGAACTCAAAGAAGGGCGTTATCGGCTGAATGGGGTATTGACATTTGACAATCGATGGATTACTATGAATCTAACTATAAAAAGGATTTTGTTACAGGCAGGGAAGCCGGGAGGTAGCATATGTCATCCATGAATGTTTCCAAATTGGCATCGAATTCGATGTTGTCGGTGAGACAGCAGAATTCAATCAGCCAGAAATCTTCGTTGGCCAACTCTCTCTTGCCTACAGTTGACGATTCTTCCCTTTTCGGAGGGTATTCGATCGCTGATTACGCTTCGATAAAGAACGGCAGCTACGGCAAGCTGATGACCAAGTATTATGCGAAGACAAAGGCTGAGACCGGATCGGTTTCGGAAAAGGCATCGGACAGCGGCAGGACTTCGTCGGATGATCTCACAAAGTATGAGAAGAACGGAACTCTTGACAAACTGCTCTCCACCTACAATGCCTCCGGAGCCTCCGCAAAGACCGAAGAGGTGAAAGGCACGGAGCTCAATACCGCCGTCTGAGGTTCTTGCGGAATGAAGTGAAATCTGATCAGGAGGGGATGGGAGAGTTTTCTCCTGTCCCTTTCGGTGTTTTAAGTGACAACGAGCCGGGGTCTCATCCGCGGATCTGTTCGCAGGGGGACTTTGACTGCTGCAGCACACCGGGATACGAAGTCCGGAGGCGGACGGCAGCGTTGCCGCGGGCAGAGGGCTTCTCACCTGCCCCGGAGTGACAGCGCGGCTGCCGGGCGGATGGCGACCTTGAGAAGATCTGATGCGCATACTTGAGAAAGGGGAGAACATGGCCGAGATATCACTTTGCATGATTGTGAAAAACGAAGAAGAGAGGCTGGAGAGGTGTCTTAAGAGCCTTGAAGGGCTGGTGGATGAGATCAATATCGTGGACACCGGTTCCACGGACAGGACGAAGGAGATCGCCTCAAAGTTCACCGACAGGATCTATGATTTTGAATGGACCGGCAGTTTTTCCGATGCAAGGAACTATTCCTTTTCAAAAGCCACAAAGGAGTATATTTATACCGCGGATGCGGATGAGGAGCTGGACGAAGAGAACAGGGAGAGGTTCAGGGTCCTGAAGGACGAACTCCTTCCCGAGATAGAGATAGTGCAGATGTATTACGTGAACCAGCTGGAGAACGGCAGCATCTACAATTACGACAGGGAACTCAGGCCCAAGCTATTCAGGAGGCTGAGGATCTTTACCTGGATCGAGGATCTGCATGAAACGGTGAGACTGGACCCCGTGGTGTTCGACAGCGATATCGAGATCATACACAGACCCGCTTCCAGTCACGCCTCAAGAGATCTCATCGCTCTCAGGAAGCTGGCCTCAAAGGGCAGGCTTTCCGCGAGACTTGAGCATATATATTCACAGGAACTCTACATTTCCGGCACGGATGAGGATTTCACCGCAGCGGGTCCTTATTTCTCGATGATCGCGCTGACCACGGAGCTTCCCGCCGACAGGAGGCTGGAGGCGGCCTGCGTGGCCATGCATTCCGCCAGGCTCAGACGGGACAACACGGATTTCCTGACCTTTTCCGTTGCCGCCCTCACCAACGGCATGTGTTCCGAAGCCTGTTATGAGATGGGCCTCTATTACGAAGAGCGGGGCAATGACAAACTGGCGGCGGAATGGTACAGGAACGGCGCCGTCGACTTTGAACCCTTCCTTTCCCTCCGCATAGTGGAATTCTGCAGGGAAAGGGCGGATCTTTTTTCGGGCAGGATGGCATGAGCTGGGAAGATAATATCAGGCGTGTGACTCCCTATGTTCCCGGAGAACAGCCCAGGGTCACGGGGAGACTGATCAAACTCAACACAAATGAGTGCCCCTATCCCCCTTCTCCTGAAGTTTCGCGGATACTCAGGGAAATGCCTCCCGGAGATATGAGGCTTTATCCCGATCCCGAGGCCGTAGAACTGAAAGATGCTCTGTCTGAGGTCTACGGGGTGCCGCGGGAGAGGATATTCGTGGGAGTGGGCTCCGACGATGTGCTTTCCATGGCTTTCATGACCTTCTTTCATGGCAGTCTTCCGGTCCTCTTTCCCGATGTCACATACTCCTTTTACGAGGTGTGGGCCGAGCTTCACGGAGTGCCCTGCAGGAAGGTGCCGCTGGACGGCGGACTGAACATAGACGTCTCCGATTATGAGGGACCCTGCGGCGGGATCGTGTTCCCGAATCCCAACGCCCCCACCGGAATTTACATGGGGCTTGAAAATGTGGAGGTTCTGGTGGGAAGCCACCCTGACTGTGTGGTCATCTGCGATGAGGCCTACATCGATTTCGGCGGGGAGAGCGCTCTCCCCCTTACGGAAAAATACGACAATCTCCTGGTGGTGCAGACCATGTCCAAGTCCAGGGCAATGGCGGGCATGAGAGTGGGCTGGGCCTTCGGAAATGAAAAACTGATAAAGTATCTTAACGACGTCAGGAATTCCTTTAACTCCTATACCCTGAACCGGGCGGCTATCCTCTGCGGCGCGGCGGCGGTGCGGGACAGGGACACTCTTGAAAAGAACACGGGTATGATAATAAAGACCAGAGAGCGCACATCCGGAGCCCTCAGGGAAATGGGCTTTGCCATGACAGACTCCCTCACCAATTTCCTTTTCTGCGGGAGGGAGGGGGTTTCTGCAGAGCCTTTGTTCCGCGCTCTCAGGGAGGAAGGCATATTTGTCAGGTATTTCCCCGGGGAACGGACCGGAGAACGTCTCCGGGTGACCGTAGGAACGGACGGGCAGATGGACGTTCTGCTTGATTTCCTCAGAGGGTACGCGGGCTGAGGCGCTCCTTTTCCGCGGCGCGGACCGTTTCCGGATATCCTGCGTCCATACCTGCAAAGTGAGCAAAATACAGTTTAAGGTGAGAAAAAATGGGTCATAACATATTATTTATCAGCGGTTCCGAGACCTTCATCGTGAAGGGGATCGAGGCGAAACTTAAGGGGATCGGCGCGAATCCGGTTTATTCCTCCCCGGAGAGAAAAGAGGTTGAGGAAAAGGCTGTCGCCATAGACCTTATCATCCTTTATATGGACGAAGCGCTGGAGGACTCCAGACAGACGATGGAGTATCTGGCGGATATCACTTCCTTCAGGGGAGGCAGGATCATCGTGATAGGGACCAGGGCGGAGTATGAAACTGTCCTTAAGTGGATCCCTCGGGATCGGATACTCGCTCACTGCGATAGGCCCCTTGATACGGAACGATTCCTTGATACCATAGAAAGCTTCTATCAGGACGTGAAGAAGCAGGTGCGCCGGAAAAGCGTGCTTATCGTCGATGATGACGTGCAGTACATGGGCATGATCATGGACTGGCTCAAGGATAAATACCGCGTCTTAATGGCCAATTCCGGCATGCAGGCCATAACCACGCTTGCGACGAGTCACGTGGATCTGATCCTCCTCGACTATGAGATGCCCGTCACCACCGGCCCCCAGGTTCTGGAAATGATCAAGTCGGAGCCCAATACCGCGGGCATTCCCGTCTTTTTTCTCACGGGTAACGGGGAAAAGGAGAGTATCCTAAAGGTGCTGGCCCTGAAACCCGCCGGATATCTCCTGAAGACCATAGAAAAGCAAGGCCTTTTGGACACCCTCAACAAGTATTTCCTCGAGCATCCCGTAAAATAAAATTGTTCTCCGGAAATGGGTGATCCTCCCGCGAGGTGAGCAGATGAACGGTCAAAAGGGATCGACTTCTAAAAGATGGTTTGGACCGGAGATAGCCATTGTTCTGGGTGTGGCTGTAAATTTTGTCTTCAGTTTTATTTCCTTCAGGACCGGCCTGCCCGTTTATTTAGACACTATCGGGACCATAAGCGTATCCATGATCGCGGGGATATTTCCCGGGATCGTCACAGCCGTGATCGGGAATGTGCTCTGCTCAGTTTTCGATCCGTATTCCGTTTATTATTCTCTTATCAACGCTATGACGGCCATCATCTCCGGATCGTTTATCCGCCGTTATGAAAAGCGGGACCGGGCGGGGAAGTTGCCTTTGGTCATCGTCTTTATTTTCATCCTCGCCCTTACAGGAGGCGTGGCAGGGGATCTGTTTGACCATCTGCTGAACGCGGGGACCCGGCCCGGATCCTTTGGGGACGCTTTGGCGGTGACCGCAGAGACCGGGGGATATCCTTTATTTTCGGGATTCCTGAAGGGTACGGGACTCAATCTGGCAGACAAGGGCGTGTCGGTGCTCATTGCTCTCCTGATCTATCGGCTGACACCCGCGGGGCTTAAGGAAAGGTTAAGGATCAGTCCCTGGAAACAGACTCCCCTTACAGATGAGGAGAAGGATGCCCTGAAAAAGAGCCGGATAAGACATTCCCTTTTCCGCAGGGTCAGCGTAACCCTTGTGTCGGTGGGCCTTATCCTGGCCGTCGCACTGGGGGGGATCAGCATTGTGCTCTACAACAGAAACGTGAAGGCCCAGTATACGGAAAATGCCCGGAACGCAGCCCGGTTTGCCTCCAGGGTGATAGATCCCCACAGGGTGGATCAGTATGTCGAGCACGGAAGAAGCGTTCCCGGCTATATTGAAACGGAGGGCATGCTTTACGATATCCTGGATAATTCAAACGGCGTCCGGTATCTCTATGTTGTGCAGGTAAGGGATAACGAATGCCGGATGGTCTTTGATGTGGGGCTTGGAACGCCGTACGAACCCTGTCCCCCGGGAGAACTGATGGGGCCGGACAAAGTCTTTGAACAGTCTCTGCCCTGGCTCTTTGAGGGAGAGGATATACCGCCTGTCGAATCTGATGACGGCATCGAATGGCTCCTCACTCTCTACGAACCGGTAAAGGATGAAGCGGGGAATACGGTCTGCTACGCCTGCGCCGACGTCTCCATGGACTATCTGTCCGACTATGTAGTGGGATTCCTGGTCAGGACGATCCTCATATTTTCAGGACTTTTCGTGCTGATCATAGCTTCCGGCCTGTGGCTGTCCGAATACTATCTGTTCTATCCCATAAGCAGCATGACCGAATGCGCAAAAAGCTTTAAACAGAATGCGGACGATCCCGGGTCTCTGGAGAAAAAGGTCAGAATGATACGGAATCTGAACATCCGCACCGATGATGAGGTGGAAGAACTGTACAAGTCCCTGTGCAGGATGTCCGAGGACGTGTACGAACAGTATAATACCCTTTCCGAACAGTATGAAAAGCTCAGGGAAAATGAGCGGATGCTGCAGGAGCGGGATGCGGAGCTCAGAAATGACCAGCGGAAGCTGAAGGAGCAGATGGAGATAATCTCTTCCATCGTGGGAATTTACAATTCCATGTATGAACTGGATCTGGAGAATGAAACCTTCCGCGAGCTCAGAGCCGAAAACTCATCTGTTGATGACCTGGATGAAAGCAAAAAGGTTGATGTTCAGCAGATAATATACATGTTGATCAAAAAGACTGTCGATCCGTCTTCCATAGACCTGGATCTGATGGAGGGCGTGGACATCCCCACCATCAGTGAGAGGATGAGGGATACGGACGTGTGGACGAAAGAGGTGATGAATCTCGAGAAACAGTGGAGGCGCTGCAGGATCATCGTGGTCAACAGGGATCCGGACGGAAAGATCATCCGCGTCCTCTGGCTTTCCGAGGATATCGACAAGGAAAAGAGGGACCGGGAGAGGCTGATAGACATGTCCGAACGGGCCGTGGCGGCAAACGAAGCCAAGTCCTCATTTCTCTCAAATATGTCCCATGAGATACGGACCCCCATCAACGCCGTTCTGGGCATGAACGAGATGATACTGAGGGAGAGCAGCGAGGAGGCGGTGCTCGAATACGCAGAGAACATAAGAACTGCGGGATCAACCCTGCTCAGCCTTGTAAATGATATCCTGGATTTCTCCAGGATCGAAGCCGGAAAGATGGAGATAATCCCGGTGGAATACGATCTTTCCTCCGTCATAAACGATCTGGTGAACATGATCCATACAAGGGCGGAAGACAAGGGGCTCACGCTCTCTCTTGATATCGACGGCGGCACTCCCAGGTATCTGTACGGCGATGAGGTCAGGATCAAACAGGTGATCACGAACATCCTGACCAACGCCGTGAAGTATACGGAAGAGGGCACGGTGACGTTTTCCGTGGGATTTGAGAGGCAGGAGGACCTGCCTGACAGGGTGATCCTCTGTGTGGCCGTGAAGGATACGGGCATGGGGATCAAAAAAGAGGATATGAACAGGCTATTTTCCAGATTTGACCGGATCGAGGAGAAACGGAACCGCTCGGTGGAGGGCACGGGTCTCGGGATCAGCATTATCGTGAACCTTCTGGAGATGATGGATTCATCTCTTCAGGTGGAGAGCGTTTACGGAGAGGGCTCCACATTCTCATTTAAACTCGCGCAGAGGGTAGTCAGGTGGGAGCCTGTCGGGGACTACGAGGCCTCATTCCGCTCGGCCGCTGCCAAACACAGGAAGTACCGTGAAAAGTTCACCGCTCCGGACGCCCGGATCCTGGTGACGGACGATACGGAAATGAACCTGAAGGTGTTCAGGAGCCTCCTGAAAAGGACCCTTCTTAGGATCGATACGGCGGGGAGCGGGAACGAGTGTCTGGAACTTTCCGCCAAAGACAGATACGATCTGATCTTCCTGGACCATATGATGCCCGACAAGGACGGGATAGAGACGCTCCACGAACTGAGGCAGCAGGAGGAGGGTCCAAATATCCGCACTCCCGTGGTGTGCCTTACGGCGAACGCCATATCGGGAGCCCGGGAGAAATACCTCTCCGCGGGTTTCGACGACTATCTGACAAAACCCATTGACGCCGACAGGCTGGAGGAGTTGCTCATCCGGTATCTTCCGCCCGAAAAGGTGCGTATCACCTCCGGCACCTCCCCGGGGGAGACCGGTTCAGAGGAAGCCGGCGCTTCGCAGGACCCGGGGGACGGGATGAACGCAACTCTTCCCGGATGGCTTTTACAATGCGGGGAACTGGATGTGAAAGCGGGAGTCAGGAATTGCGGAGGAGCGGAGGAATACCTGGATGTACTCGAGGGCTTTTATTCGACTATCCCCGGAAAAGCGGATGAGATAGAGGGATATCTGCGGGAGGACGACATCAGGAATTATACTGTCAGGGTCCATGCCCTTAAATCCTCCGCCAGGATAATAGGGGCGGGAAAACTGTCAGAAATGGCAAGGCTCCTGGAGGAGGCCGGAAATGAAGGCAGAACGGATGTCATCCGGGAGAAGACAGGGGAACTTCTGGATGAGTACAGATCGTTTTCCGGGATCCTGTCGCCGCTGGCCCGGGAGGACGAAGGACTTCCGGAGATCACGGAGGACACTCTGGAGGACGCCTACGCTGCGGTCGAGGAATTCTCCCATGCAAAGGACTACGATCTCACCAGGATGGTCATGGGATCCGTAAAGGAGTACAGGCTTCCCCCGGAGGACGCCGAACGTTTCCGCGCCATTGAGGAGAAGCTGTCCCGGATGGACTGGGACGGGATCCTGGAGATACT
Source organism: Lachnospiraceae bacterium (assembly GCA_016288705.1). Lineage (GTDB taxonomy): Bacteria > Bacillota > Clostridia > Lachnospirales > Lachnospiraceae > JAEELB01. The sequence goes on from JAEELB010000238.1 coordinate 13,423, forward strand.
TGGGTCGAGGAAGGCCTGAGAATGCAAATACCCCCGCGGCAGCAGGGGCGCTGCCCCGGGACAGGTCCCTAAAAGCCCGTTCATCGGGAAAAATGCTACCGGCCTCGTAATATGATATAATGATCGGAATGTTGTCGCTGAACGCATTGTTCGGGCGGGAAAAGAGGGATGATGCTTAAAAAATACATTTACATTTTTCTTATTTCCATGGTGCCCCTGGTGGAACTCAGGGGGGCGATCCCCGTGGCTCAGGCCATAAAGGTGTCTGACCCGGAATTCAACATGGTGATCGCCTATGTTGTCATCGCGATCGGCAATATGCTGCCGGTGCCGATCATTTTCTTTTTCGCAAGACGGGTCCTTGAGTGGGGACAGGACAAACCTGTTATCGGGGGCTTTTTCAGGTTCTGCCTCGAGAAGGGACACAAGGGCGGCGAGAAACTCAAGAACACCGCAGGCCCGGGCCTGTATTACGCGCTTATGATCTTCGTCGGGATACCCCTTCCCGGGACCGGCGCCTGGACCGGGACCCTTGCGGCCTCCATTCTGGATATGGATTTCAAAAAGAGCGTTATAGCCGTGATGTGCGGCGTGGCCCTCGCCGGTGTGATTATGGCGCTTTTGAGTTTCCTGGTGGCGGCGGGAGTGACGGCGGTCTGAGGGGTACCGGACAGGGAAATCGCGGACAGACATAAAATTTAGCGAGGAACGATAAATGAAAGACGGATTCATAAAGGTCAGCGCCTGCACCCCGGAGGTGACGGTGGCGGATCCCCGCAGTAATGCGGAAGAGATAATAAAAGCCATACGTGAGGCTGCGGAACAGGGCTCCAAGGTGATAGTCCTGCCGGAACTCTGCGTCACCGGCTATTCCTGCGGCGACCTGTTTTTGCACCGGGCGCTTACGGATGCGGCGGAGGCCGCCGTCGAAAGGATAACGAAGGAGACCGCCTTCTCAGACGCCCTTATTTTCATCGGGACGCCCGTGAGGCACGGGGCGGGTCTTTACAACTGCGCTGCAGCGATCCACCGCGGGAAGCTTCTGGCGCTTGTGACCAAGGAAAACCTTCCCGAATACTCCGAATTTTATGAAAAGAGACATTTCCTCCCGGGGATGGGGGAGCCTGTATGCGTGGGCTTTGCGGGCTTTCGGGTCCCCATGGGGCGCGACATCATATTCTCCGCCTCCAATATTCCGGAACTGAAGGTGGGCTGTGAGATCTGCGAGGACCTTTGGGTCCCCGACAGCCCCGGAGTGAGGCAGGCTCTGGACGGGGCCACTATCCTGGTGAACCTGTCCGCTTCCGATGAACTGGTTTCAAAGAGAGCCTTTCTCCGAAACCTCATATGCGTCTCCAGCGCGAAACTGGTGGCGGGATATGTATATGCGGGGGCGGGGGCAGGTGAGTCCACCCAGGACGTCCTGTTCAGCGGATACCGGCTCATCGCGGAGAACGGCGCTTTGCTCTCGGAGGCGGGACGGGAGAGAAAGGGTATCATTTCCTCCGAGATAGATGTGAAGAGGCTCCTCTATGAGAGACAGAAGATGAACACCTTCCGCGGCACAGGTCACTGCCTTAATGTGGAATGGATGCCGGACCAGGCAGAGACGGCACTCACAAGAGAGTTCTTCAGGCATCCCTTTGTGCCTGAGTCGGATGATGAAAAGAGCGAGAGATGCGAGGATATCCTGTCCATTCAGAGCGATGCCCTGTCAAAGCGCATGTCACATACACATTCGGAAAAGGCCCTGCTCGGGCTTTCGGGAGGCCTCGATTCGACTTTGGCCCTTCTTGTGACCGTGAGAGCCTTTGACTCTCTCGGGCTTTCCAGGAAGGGTATCATTTCCGTTACCATGCCCTGCTTCGGCACCACGGACAGGACCAGGAGCAACGCGGAAAAACTGGCCGCCGCTCTCGGGACTTCCTTCAGAACGGTGGATATAGGGGAAGCGGTAAAGGTTCATCTGAAGGATATCGGACTGAGTCCGGAGGACAGGTCCGTTGCCTACGAAAACGCTCAGGCCAGGGAGAGGACTCAGGTGCTGATGGATATCGCCAACGCGGAGGGCGGACTTGTGGTCGGAACCGGGGACATGTCGGAACTGGCTCTCGGCTGGGCGACCTACAACGGGGATCATATGTCCATGTACGGCGTAAACGCCGGGGTGCCGAAGACTCTGGTAAGGCATCTGGTGAGATATGCGGCTGAAACCTCCGACAATGGGGAACTTAGGGATGTGCTCCTGGACATTCTGGACACCCCGGTGAGTCCCGAACTCCTGCCTCCCGACAAGGACGGGAACATTCAGCAGAAGACGGAAGATATTATCGGACCTTACGAGCTTCACGATTTTTTTCTTTATTATTTTGTGAGATGGGGATTCGCCCCTTCAAAGATACTCAGGATAGCGGAGCGCTCATTTGAAGGAGAGTATGAGCCCGGGATCATCAAAAAATGGCTCGATACCTTTATCAGACGGTTCTTCTCCCAGCAGTTCAAGCGTTCCTGCATACCTGACGGGCCGAAGGTCGGCTCCTGCGCCCTCTCGCCCAGAGGGGATCTGCGGATGCCCACGGATGCTTCCCCTGCAGTGTGGCAGAGTTGAGCAGAGTTTTTCGTCCGGGTTCATTGATCCCGCCGGAATACGGGATTGAGTGGGCGGCCGTGTACGTTGATCGGTCAGCAAAAGCGTGGCAGAACCGGGGGATCACGCCCGAAGGGATCGTCTCTTCCGGGGCGGCGGAACCTGCAGGGTATCATTTGTCATGAACAATAAGATTCCGGTCAAAATCGCTGTGATCATCCTGGCTGCCCTGATAGCCCTGTCTCCCCTTTTTTTTCTGGGGATCCGGGGGAGTTTTTATTATCACTATCATCAGCCCGACACGCTGATCCCGGAGGCCCGGGATACTGAGACCCGCGAGCTGTCGCCCGGGGTCACGGCGGTGCAGTATTTCTATCCCCAAAGGAGTCATATAGCTTCACTTTCATACTATATCGTCGCGGTGCCGGGGGACCCGCAGGATGCGGCGCTCCATGTGAGCATTTCGGATAGTAAGGGGCGGGTGCTTTGGCGGTCTGAAAGGAAACTCACTGAGGTGGGAAACGCCGTGCTCTATGAAGACAGGGTAAGGGTTTCCGGCTATCCTCTCTGGGTGGATAAAAGTGAGATATACTGCGTGTCCATGAACGTTGACGGCTGCCCGGGGGATCAGTACCCAAGCCTTGTGCTGACGGGAGATGTTGTAAGCGTCCCGGGACTTTCGGGCTTTTCCGTAAGCAGGGGCGAAACCGTTGAAGAGACAGCCATGGATCGCAGCATCTATCTGGGCTGCGGCTATCCCAGGGAACCCTCCCGGTGGGTGATCCTGTTTTCCACGCTCCTGTCAATGGTCCTTTCATTTACGCTTTTGAGATGTTTGGCCGGCCGGACGCGGGCCTGTGAGGCTTTTCCGGATGATACCGCCACAGGCGTGGTGACCGCAGCGATCCTGGCAGTCTGGTACCTGATGTCGATCCCGGATATAGTGAGCAGGCTCCTCGGGGTGAGTCTGGACCCATCCTGGAGATGGTTCCTGAACATCGCTCACGGGAAGGACATCGTGTTTGGCAGGGACGTTTTCTTTTCCTACGGGCCCCTCGGGTTTGTGTATTACCTCATGAACGCGGATAACCCGGGCACCTACGCAGCCGGGCTTGCGATCTGGGGCGCTCTCTTCCTGATCCACGCGTTTCTGTTTTTCAGATTGTTCAGGGCCGTCAGGGAACGCAGGGTATCTGTCACTGCCCTTGTGCTGGCATTTCTTTTCTATGCCTGCTCCTTCCACGAATCCTGGACGGACAATTACATCCTGTTTCTGATAACCCTGTCTCTCGTGCTTTACGACAGGGGAGACAGGAAAGCCGCAGTGCCTCTGAACATCCTGCTGTGTTTCTCATTCTTCGGGAAGATCACGGGCTTTATCGGGGGATTTGCAATGACTCTGCTGTACGCCGTCATGAGGGCGCTGACGGACGGACAGCCCGGGAGAGGAACAGATGGCCGTGCAGAAGTCCGGCAGCAAGAGGACGGACAGCCCGGGAGAGGAAC
>JAEELB010000239.1 GCA_016288705.1 Lachnospiraceae bacterium
GTCTTTCGGTATGACTAAATATGACCGGAAGAGCACACGTGTGTACTTGAGTCACCTGTATCGAAGAAAGGCTTTCCCTACTGCCGAGAACATGGCCTGCATCGTCACCACCTCGGAACCCGGTTTCGATCTGGGGCCGGTGACGGATCGTCTGAAGGAGCTTCCCCTTCAGGGAACTCTCAAGGGGGTTCTTCATATCATCAATGACTCTCTTGGGGACGCTGTAAAGGAAGACGGAAGGGAACTGCTCTTCGGCTGTGATCATATCACCGAGAGGATAATGGGGCTTGATTTCAGGATCACCCCTTTTTCTTTTTTTCAGGCCAATTCGGAGGCGGCCGCCCTCATGTACGAAAAGGCGGTGGAATATGCGGCCGGTATTGAACATTCTGTAGTGTATGACCTGTACAGCGGCACCGGGATCATAGGGCAGATAATGTCCCGGACGGCCGACAGGGTTTACGGAATAGAGATCGTGCCCGAAGCGGTGGAAGCGGCGAAAGAGAACGCCGGTATGAACGGCATTGAGAACTGCAGCTTCCTCTGCGGGGACGTTCTCGAGAAAATGTACGAACTTAAGGACAGGCCGGATGTGATAGTCCTCGACCCCCCCAGGAACGGGGTACATCCCAAAGCGCTGCCGCATCTCCTCTCCATGGGAGCGCCTTTCGTGCTTTGCATTTCCTGCAGGATCGAAAGCCTTGAGCGGGATATGCCTGTATTTCTTGAACACGGCTACAGGCCTGTGAGGGCGTGTGCATATGATCTTTTTCCGACGACGCCAAACATTGAGACGCTTTGTCTCTTCAGCAGCAAAACTGGTTGATCATAGGACGACCGAAAAGGGATCCCTGACGTAAATGATCAGGGGACGGCATATTTGCAATGAAGAAGAAAACAACCACAGAATTCATAAGGAAGCGTTTGGGAAAGAGCGTTACCGCGCAGGGAAGAAGCGATACTCCAAGCATGGTCGTGTTCTTTCTCCTTTTGGTCGCGTATCTGGTGGTAAATTCCTTCGTCCCGAGAGTCGCCACTTCCGGCCGGATATTGATGAAATTCGGCGGAGAGATCCACGTATCCTCCTTTGCCGGAGTCCTCACTTCCATTTCGAATATCTGCGTCATCTTCATGGTGGTGCTGTTCAAACGGAAGGGCTTTTTCACTTCACTTGTGGTCATCCTTCTGAATTTCCCCGTCATGCTGAGAGGACTTATCCTCGGAAAGCAGTTTTCCATACTGCCGGGCTTTTTCGGCAATATCTTTATTCTCATCACCATCGTCATCATTTACCGGAGAAATAAGAGGATAGAAGAGTATCAGCAGACGGAGATGGAACAGCTCATGGGGCAGCAGAAAGCGTCCTTCCGACTGTTCGAGCAGACCGCCACCGCCCTCGTCAAGGCCGTGGACGCAAAGGACACCTATTCCCACGGCCATTCCATCAGGGTTGCGGAGTATTCCGAAATGATCGCAAACTGTCTGGGCATGGATGACGTTCAGTGCCAGCGGATATATTACGCGGGACTCCTCCATGACATCGGAAAGATAGGCGTGCCCGTGGCCATTATCAACAAAAAAGGCAAGCTTACAAACGAGGAATTCGAGATCATAAAACAGCATCCCGTCATGGGAAATGAGATCCTGTCGAGCATCACCGAATATCCCTATCTGAGCATAGGAGCTCATTACCATCACGAGCGTTACGACGGAAAGGGCTATCCCGACAAGCTGAAGGGCGAGGATATTCCCGAGATCGCCAGGATAATCGCTGTAGCGGACGCCTATGACGCCATGTCCTCCAACAGGAGCTACAGGACAGCCATGCCCCAGCAGATCATAAGAGAAGAGATCGTGAAGGGGACAGGCTCCCAGTTCGATCCGCGGATGGCCAAGGCCATGCTTCATCTGATAGATCTTGATGTGGATTATCAGATGAGGGAACAGGCGGAGGACGGCGGACTGTCCGGCGGAAATTCCCTGATCTGCGAGGAGAACAGGGACGAGGTTTCGGACGGCGTGCAGATCACACCGGAAATGGTCAGGATACATCTGAAACTGAACGGTCTGGATGAAAAGGACGGGGAGGTCCACAGGGCGGGAATGATCCTCTTCGACGCTCTTGACGGAAGGTATCATGACGAGGAGCAGACCGTAAAGGATCTGTGCTATTTTGAATACGCGGAACTGGGGCTAGACGGGACCGCCACCGTAAAGGGGGCCAGAAAGGTTCAGGTCAAGAACTCCGAGAATGTGGGCAAGTATTCCGGGGAATACGATATCTACGCAGTGAAATGCGACGATCATGTCTGGATCAAGATAGACAACGGCGTGAATCCCGTGGAAGAGACGATAGCTCTCCCCGACAGTTCGCGATTTGCGTTCATCGCCCTCACCGGAGAGCAGTGCAGGATCAGCGACATCAGCGTTAAGCGGGAAGACAAGCCCGTGGACAGGGATTTTATCCCCAGGATAGTGGAGGAGATAAGCTACATCAATTCTCCTTCCGGAGACATCCCGAATGTCCAGGTGAACGGTTACAGATACAGTTCATCCGAAGGCATCCCCCTGAACGAGGTGCTGAGGATCAGATTCCACACCAAGAGCCTGCCTACGGCGCGGCTTGTGTGGCATTGCCCTTATTTTGTGCTGTACTCCTCGGATGACGGCAGGATCGATGGAAAGAACTACAGGGAATACTCCCTGATCAGGCTGGACGGCGAAAACTGGGAGTCCGAGGACGGGTCCGCGGAGAACAGGCTGGTCACGAACAGGCTTGACAGCTTTGAGGGCTGGGACGACTGGAAGGAAAAGAACAAAGCCGGCTATGAGGTGACCGCCCTGTTCATGAGGGACGGGCAGACCGTCACCATGACCACCGAGAACAGGGGCATTTCCATAAGGAATACGACCCAGATCCTGGACGGGAACGGAAAGGTCTACGTGGCTCTCACCGGCGATCAGGTGGCTCTCACCAACATCAGGATACAGACCGGGACGGAGATATGAGCAGCAGGTTATAGGGAAGGCTGTTTGGAGAAAAAGGGATGATCGGCAATACAAGAAAACTTCCGATAGGCATTCAGGATTTCGAAAAAATAAGGAACGAAGGGTATATTTATGTCGATAAGACGGAGTATATATACAACCTGGCGCAGAGCGGGGTGCCCTTTTTCCTCAGCCGTCCCAGACGGTTTGGCAAGAGCTTATTCCTTTCAACCCTCAGAGCTTTCTTTGAAGGGAAAAAGGAGCTGTTTAAGGGGCTTA
>JAEELB010000240.1 GCA_016288705.1 Lachnospiraceae bacterium
ATCCTTACCGGCCTTGCGGTAAACGGTTCGATCCCCTGGTAGCGTACCGTGAGGATCTCGGGAGATGCCGGGTCATAGGAGATCTCCACATCGAACCCGATCAGGGACGGCCTGGTCTCATAACGGCGTCCGCGGAAGCTGATGCAGGCTCCCTTGTCCACGCGGCGTTTCTCGTGATGGAGGAAGGCTTCCGCGACCACATCCCGGTCAAGATACGTGAGTGGTCTGGAATCACGGTTCCATTCCTGCAGGGGACTGATCCCTTCCGGTGGTACGGGAACGCCAAGGCTCTCATAGTATTCCCGGATCCCGCCATGAGGAAGCTTGTGGTAATACTCCTCGAGATAGATCTCCCAGTAGCGGTTGAGTACCTCAAGGGTCTTCACCTTCTGGAGTTTTGCCTCCCGCATGAAGGCATCCACTACCTGATGGAACCGTTCCACCTTACCCTTGCTCTTTCCGCTCCTTACGGGAGCAAAGCGAGCCGTGATCCCGAGCCTTGCAAGAGAGATCTGAAGCTGCTTTGCGACATACTGGCTTCCGTTATCGATGTAGCAGGCATCAAAGTGTCCATACCGGTCGATCGCCTGGTGGAAGGTATCCGCCACGATGGTTTCTTCCTGGTTATCATAGAACCGGGAGTAGAGAAGGTATCGGGAGTGATCATCGATCGCGGAGGACAGGTACGTCTGAACATAAGCCCCATTCTTGCCGATCGGGAGCTTGGGCCCGTACTTGATGTCCGCCTGAATGAGCATCATGCGGTGGGGCTTACAGAATCTCTTGGAGGAGCTCTCCCTGGCATCACTGTACATCTGGAGATGCCTGCGTCCGTATCCCGCCTGGTAGAGATGTCTTTCCAGCGTGGAGCGCTTCAGGACACCGGGCGCAACCCTGTGCTCCAGTTCAAGGATGGAGATGATCTGAGCCACCGACCTTTTCGGGACTTCCCGCTTTAACTGGATCGCCTGTTCGAGGAGCTCCTCAAAGTTCTCCGGAAGATCCTGCCTGCGGTGTTTTTCCCGGTCGCGGGGCTTGAGGCCCTGGAACTCGCCTTCCCGCCAGGCCTTTTCATAGCGGTAGATCGTTCTGGTGCTGATCCCGCTCGCTTCGGCGATCCGCTCACGGAGCTGGAGCTTCTTGGCTTCATCCAGATCCTCCTGGAGAAGCGGTGATATCAGGCGGAACCTACGGAGTGCCTCTTCCTCCTGCCAGATCCGCGCCGTCTTTCTGTCTTCGTTCATGGTATGAACCTCCTTTCGGAGTCCACTATAACGGCCATGGTCATGACAGCAAAAACAAAGCAGGTGCATCAGGGGGAACCGGCCGGAAGGGCCTCCCCGCTGTTGTAGATGAAGCGGAGTATGGTTTCCAGCCAGAATGAGGTATGTTCCCTGACAAAGTCCAGCAGGGATCCGTTCTCCGAAACCGGAAGGCTTTTTGCCGCACGTCTGAACGCATGGCGCAGGAGGCCTTCCATGTTGGAACGGTTTTCAAGGAACCATCTGATCCAGCGGTGCATGGTCATGGCACAGGGACGATCCTCACTGTCGAGGTCATCCGCTGTGACGATGCCCTCGATCACACCGCTGATCACCTCGGTATCGTAGTGCTTATGAGGGACCAGGCAGTCCGGGAGTTCCACATGAAGCTTCCGGCATTTCGGGCATTGTAGCCGGCGAACCATAAGATGCTCAGCACAGCCACCCTCTTTCCTGCGGATCCTCTTCCGGGAATCCCTATAATTCATGGGTTCACCGCAGCAAGGGCAGGCCGGGTGGTCGTACACAGGCTCCACCAAAAATATCCTGTTCCTCCTTGAAAGTCAGCTGGTACTCTGATACGATAATCATGGTTTTAAACCATAGGTTCCAGAGTACACGACTTCGCGGGAGGGTGCTCTGGAACCTTCCTTTCTCTGTAATGTTCTATGTCATTATACAGAGCAGTCCAGAGACACTCAACCAGATCAACTCACTGCCTCCTCATGAGGCCACAAACAATAAGAGTATTCCGACATCGCTTTCGACTGATAACTAACCGACGAAGCGATCCTCTAATATTGAATACTAATGACGCACTTACTGAGAGTGGCTATTCACCGGTTTGGTGCGTTCTATTAATTGACATATTTACATAGTGGCCCTACAAGAAATCAGGAGTGAATACTGTTTAGCGATAGAAAGGCAATGGAATAGCACATATCCTGAGCCTTTCCGGTGTTAAAACGTAACGCTCGTCAGATACATAGCCCTAAGAAGCCAGGATTTACGGCATTTCTAAGCCGTATTATTTTCACGGATACATAGCTTTGAGCCTCATAGAGGTAAAATGTAACTCATATAATCAACGATCCTCCCGGAAGGGGTAATAAAATCTGGCGTAAATCGTAAAATTCGGCGAAATTAAAAAAATCCGGCGTAAATAGGATTTACGCGAAATTATAAGATGGGATCTTATCACTAGCACTGAGCTTAGACCAAAGGCCGATGTAGGAAGTATTTGGGTCATCCTTAATGCCCTAAAGAAACGAGATTTTTGATTTCAGAGACAAGGATAAGGCAGAGGTTAAGTACTGAAAGGGAAAGCTGGTGAAAAGAAAGCGGGTTTTTAACACATTTA
>JAEELB010000241.1 GCA_016288705.1 Lachnospiraceae bacterium
CCGAGGGGGACGTTTGCAGATACGGGGTACATCCCCGCCTGGAACATCCCTCCCCTGGGATTTCTGTAGTTCTGTATGGGCCTTGAATAGGTGTATGCGGCCTCCCTCGCGAATTCATCCACTTCGTCCATATCATTTCCGAACTTTGGCAGCGCCAGGATCATCCTTCTGATCTCCCTGTATCTCTCAAGAGTCTCCTCCGGGAGCTTTATGGAAGCCACGGTGGAAACAAGGGCCGAAAGATCCTTTTCCCCGACTTCCCTGCCCTGTTTCTGCATTTCCAGTGCAGTCTCCACCGCGAGGGAAGTGATGCTCTTCATGTCAAGAGGCTCTCCGAAGTTCATTTTGAGAGCGTCCTTCAGTTCCCTCATGGTCACCTTCTTTTCATCGAACACAAGCTTCTTCACGGCGTAAAGCGCATTCCCCACATTTGCGATGCCAAAACCCTGGGGACCGGTAAAGTTGTACACCGCGCCGCCTTCCTCTATCGTCTTGCCTTTTTCCATACAGCCTTCGATCATTCCCGAGGCGTAAGGATCGGGGTTCAGCAGTCCGTGAGCCGTGTCGATGGAATTGTCCGCATTCACCAGAAGGGAAATGTTGTACTCCATCTGCTTCCTGTAGGCCTCAAAGAACTCATCGAAGGTCTTCATCTCCTCAACCTCGCCGGTCTGAAGGGAAATGAGTTCACCCATGTCGTACCCGTTTGAAAAGACCAGTTCGAGAGGCCTGCACATATTGAAGAACGCGGCGTCATGCCAGCCGAAGGTCTTCCCCGGCACGGATGGTTCGACGCATCCTATGATGCAGTAGTTTCTCGCGTCCTCAAGAGGCACTCCCCGGTTCATCATGGCGGGAATTATCACCTCGTCGTTATACCAGGCCGGAAGCCCGATGCCGGTGCGGGTCAGATCTGCCGCTCTCACCAGGAGTTCATGGGGAGATCCGTTCCAGACCCGGATGGAAAGAGAAGGCATGGGGAGAAAGACATGCTTGCTGGCGGTGATGCACATGAAGGACAGATCGTTGGTCACGTCCCTGCCGTCCCTGTCCTGCCCGCCCACTATCAGATTCTGGAACAGCGAATATCCGGCAAATCCCTTGGCAGACTCCTCATCCCTGCATTTGTTCAGATCGTTCAGCTTCACCCAGATGCAGTCGATGAGTTCCTGAGCCGCTTCCCGGGTGATCCTGCCCTCTTCCAGATCCTTTTTGTAGAAGGGATACATATACTGGTCAAACCTTCCCGGAGATATGGAATGCCCGCTGGATTCCAGCTGAAGCAGCTGCTGTATGAACCAGAAGCACTGGCACGCCTCCCAGAAAGTCTCCGCTCCTTTGGCGGGAGCCTTGCGGCAGTTGGAGGCTATATTGAGCAGCTCCTCCCTGCGCTTCGGATCCCGTTCGGACTCGGCTTCCTTTTCCGCAAGGAGGGCGTATCTGGCCGCATAGTCTATGGCAGCCTTATAATCTATGATCATCGCTTTGAGGAGCGCGCTCTTCCGTGCGCAGTCCGGATCTCCGGGCATGCACTTCCCGAGTTCGTCGGCAGCCTCACGTATCAGCCCCTCGTATCCGATGGTTATGACTTTTCCGTAATCCACGGTGTAGTGGCCTATGCCGTTATAATAATAATTCCCTGCGGTGAAGATATTGTGTTCCTGAGCCCTTCTGGTCTCCGGAGTCATATAGTTCTCCGCAAGCTCGCTGGAGGTCCTGCCCTTCCAGTAACGATCGGCCTCGCGGATCTCCGCCGCCGTCTTCCCGGATATATAAAAAGGATCCGCCTCTCTCTTTGCGACGGTATCAAATTCCTTTTCAAGCCACTCGCAGGAGAACTCCGGATAGGTCTGACACCCCCTGGGAGCGAGGGTGGTGGATCCCACGATCAGTTCTTCGGGCCGGATCACGATAGGTATGTTCTCCAGAATATGGGAAAAGGCCAGAGCCCGTCTGATGGTCCGTGGCTGTCCCTCCGAGGCCTTATAGGACTCGGTGATCAGCCTGGCCCGGGACGACTCTATCTCCGGCATCTTTGCGTAAAGATGCTTCACCATGCGCGGTATGCGGTCTGATCTCTCTATTTCAGGCACGTAGAAGCGGGCCATGATCTCCTCCTCAGAATTTGAATGTTGTTTTATGTTGGATTTTATCTTGTATTGTGTGGTTTGTCAAGTATCAGTCATATATATTTGTTGTTTTATTTCTGCTAATTTTGCTAATGTGTTGTTTTTTGTTGTTTTCACTTGACAGAGCACAGCTGTTCGGGGATAATGTAAATGAAAATCTTCAGACAGGGGTTTCAATGAGAATGGTGGATCTGGACATTCATACACATTCCATATCGAGCGGTCACGGTACCAGAGACACGGTGACGGACATGATAAGAGAAGCGGCTGAGCGCGGGCTAAAAACCCTGGGCATCACGGAACACGGTCCGGCCACTCCGGGAGCCCCGAAGCCGTCGTACTTCAGAAGTCTTTCGGCTGCACCGCGTCGGCGGTTCGGGATAAACGTGCTTTACGGCGCAGAGGTAAATATCCTTGAGGGCGGAGAAACGGATCTCGGGGATGATATCCTGTCAGGACTGGACCTCGTGATCGCATCGATGCACGCTCCGCCGAGAAAAAATAAAGGAACCGCCCGGCAGAACACGGACGATTACCTTAAAGCGATGAAAAACAGATATGTCAGGATACTGGGACACTGCGACAACACACAGTTTCCCGTATTCTACGATGAGATCGTAAGAGGAGCGGCGGAATACTCCGTGATCGTGGAGATCAATGAAAGCTCGCTCATTCAGGGCGGCTATCATCAGATCTCCGGTATCGACACGAAGGAAAACTACATGACGCTTTTGTCACTTTGCAGGCAATTCCGGGTGCCCGTCCTGCTTTCAAGCGACTCTCACGGTCATGAACGCATAGGTTCCGTCTCAGAGGCGGAAAAACTCACTGCGAAGTCCGGCTTTCCCGGATCGCTGATAGTAAACAGGAATCCGGAACTGCTTCTTACTTGACCGAATATTCCAGTCTGACCGTAATGGTCGCCGTCTTCTCGCGGGAACTGGTATCGTAATACCCGTCGTAGGTATAGTCCGAAGTCCCTGTATTCGCAGCCGTGATCTGGAAGACTCCGAGATTCGAGTTCAGCAGCCTTCCGGTACTTGCTCCGGTCTTCTCGGCCATGATGTCTATCCTGGCCTTGGCGTTCTCCGTAGCCTTCTCTATAAGATCGAGTTTCACGTCGTCCAACGTTGTGCAATAATACTCGGGAGAGTAGGAATTGAACTCCACGCCGGAATCCAGAAGGCTTGAGATATCGTGGGAGATAAGTTCAACCTCGTCGATCTTCGAGGAACTGACCTTTACATTCTGCTCAAGCTCATATCCCCTGAGAGTAGATGAGATCAGGTTTCCGTAATCGTCATAGGTCTTATCGTACTGTTCGGTTATATCGACGGAGCTGAAGAGGATATCTTCCTTTGCAACGCCGTTGTCGATGAGATATTTTTCAACTATCGAGGCTTCCTTCTTTATCTTGTCATAGGCGGCTTTGCTGGTGATGGCTTCAGCAGTGAAATAACCCTTCCAGACTATAAGGTCAGAATCAAAATTCATGCTGGCAGAGCCGGTAGCGCTTATGGAATGACCGCTTTCCCATTTAAACCTGGTGATCCCGGTCACAAGGACGACACAACTGGCCACTATGGAGGCGCCTATGATCAGCGGCCCGAGAAATGACAGATTCCCGGCAGGTTTCCGCACTGCATTCTTTTCCACATTCTGTTCAGTATTCTGTTCCATATCCTTTTCCTCCGTTCAAAGTCAGGCAGCGTCAATCCTGACGCTCTTCAACAGTTAAGTCGTGACAGTTACAAGTATACCGTTATTCCCGAAAAAGGCAAATCGAGTAGGGGGAATTTAATCCCCCTCTCACACCACCATACGTGCCGTTCGGCATACGGCGGTTCAACATAACTTCAAAGCATGACGCTCATTATAGTAATCGAGGCAGCTTACAAGTCCTGCTTTTGCAAATAC
>JAEELB010000242.1 GCA_016288705.1 Lachnospiraceae bacterium
AAAGCCTCCCAAAAGGCGTGGAACCTGCTTCCTCTGAAGGAAACATGCCTTCTCGAAGGCGACTTTCTCTCCCCGAATGAAGCAAAGGGATTCCTCAAGAGGCTTTCCCTCTCTCTTCTTTCGGGAACAGGATCGTCATAATCCCCGGTATCCGGGCCGTCCTCATAATAAGTTTCCGGCTCATTCTCGCTGTAGTTTTCCGGGCCGTCTTCAAAATAAGCTCCCGGCCCGGTCTCCCGGGCATCATCGGAACGATCCCCTTCATCATAGGAGCCGCCCGCATAGTCGTCGTCGGAAGCGCTTTCGTCTTCGTAAGCCGCTGCGGCATTTTCGGGAAAAGCCTCCGGAGAGGTTTCCGCTGCCCGGACCGGGTCTTCCGCAGATTCCTCATTCAGGACGGTGAGTCCTTCCTCATCCTCTTCCTCATCGAAGAAATCCGCATCCAGTTCGGGATCGTCATCAAAGAACCTGTCATCCGGCTCCCCCTCCTCATCCATGAGAAGTTCGTCCTCCTCCCGGAAATCTTCTTCCTGATAGTCGTCCCGGAAATCCCAGTCGTCTAAATCTTCTATTTCATCAAAATCATCTTTGCGCATAAACAATCCCCGCTCTGTCCGCGCCTCCCGTAAAGGCGCGGCAGCCCGCCGATCTGAAGCAGCGCGGACCGGCGCATCGGCCCATCCGCCCCCATAACTAACTTATGTAAACGACTATCAATATAACACGCGTTTTTTGTATATGCAAGCCCCAAAACGGTTTTTTGTGCAACTCTTCCAACCGGTGAGCCTGAGTCCGGCTCTTTTGACCGAAAGGGAATATTGTAGTAGAATCAGTTTATAACAGATTCACCGGTCTTCAGCAGAAAGGATTGCATATGTCTGACAGGGATAGACTTGATCTCAACGATGATACGGAGGAAATGATCGCGTCCGAAGATACGCAGGACAGGTTTGAGGAAGACGGCGCGGATACGGCAGGCGAAGACGACATGGAGGATCTTTCCGGGGCGGATTACGATGAGGGGGAACCCGAAGACCCGAAGGATGACATCTCCACGGAGGATCCGGAGGACGCTGACGACGATATGCAGGAAACCTCCGATCCCGATGACGCCGGCGACGATATGCAGGATGCCGCCGATCCTGACGATGACCTGCTGGATCTGGACGAAGGAAAAGTGTACAGCGACGACGACTCCGATGATGAGACCGTCGGGAAAAGGCGCAGGATCAACCTGAACCTAGTGCTTCTGGTGGCCATACTGGCTGTGGCTCTCTTCTGCGTTGTCAGGATAATGCTGTGGAACAGAGGAGTGAAGATCAGTTTTGACCCCAACGAGGATACCTCCCAGTACGATACCGAGCCCATGGATTCGATCCTTCCCATGGATCCCAAAAATCTCGAAGGTCATGAGGACGACGGCAGGACCACCATCCTGTTTTTGGGGAACTCCCCCTTAATGGCGGGAGGCGAATCAGGCAGCATAGCCGATATCACCGTTTCAACTCTCAATTCAAAGGGCAGGGACGCCGAAGCCATATGCGCTCCTATCAGTTTCTCCACCCTTTCATGCGTAAATGACAAATATGACTCTTCGACCTACGCCGACGACGCCGTAGCTCTTCCAAATCTGGTGGATTCCCTTGTGAGCGGCGATTTTTCCATCCAGAAAACCGATCTGGAAGAGAATCACGCCGATTCCACCTCCTCCAGAGAAAATCTGGAAAAGCTGACTTCCGTGGATATGGATAAGGTGGATGTGCTGTGCCTGTTTTACGACGGGAACGATTATTTCTACGGCAGGCAGTTGATCTCAAACGGGGAGCGGGACTCCGTGGAAGCCGCCCTGAATTACAGCCTCGGAAAGCTTCATGAGAATTATCCCTGGATAAGGATCATCCTCATGACTCCCTATTACAGGCCGGGAGTGGACCCCGAAGGGAACACCTTCGATCCGGATACCACCGTTCTGAACATCGAAGCTCTTCCCATGTATGTGCTGCAGGAAGTGAAGACAGGCGCAAACGGGTCCATATCCGTTGTGGACAATTACTACGGCTCCATAAACAGCAGCAACTATACGGAATATCTGGACGGTGAGAACAATCTGACGGAGAAGGGCGTTGAGAAACTGGCCAGCAGATTCGTGTATGCCCTGACCTACTACGACAACTGAGGGGTCAGCTGCGACAGCCGGAGATCCGTGAGCAGCGCTACCCCTGTTCCCGGTATCCCCCGCTTCCGGTCCAGCCGTCAGAATCCGGTTCCGGCCTCGGCCTGCGGATCGCGGTACACCCTGTATCCCCCGATCTCAGTTTCGAAAATAAGACCCGCCTCGCAGGGATCCGTGTCTGTCTCCCTGTCTGATCCAAGCACGTAGTATTTGACCGGTCCCCGCTCGGAGGCCCTGGCCTCGGACACAAGATCCTCCATACAGATCACCGGCTCCGCCATTTGGAGATAAACCCCGTTCCAGCCCTCTCCGGCCCAGGCAGGCTCAACCATCTCCCGGCCGTAGACAAGTCTTATATCCGTGCGGTATTGCCGCACATAGTACACCAGTTCAGGCGGAAATACAGCGCAGACCTCGTATCTTCCCTCTCCCGGAGATATATAGTCGCAGATATCCATCACATTTTGAGGCAGATGATAGGGATTTTCAGCCTTTGACGCGATATCCGACGTGTAGGTGAAACTGCCCGTCAATATGATCAGGACTGCCGCCGCTGCAGGTATCAGGACCTTCAGGACAGGCTTCGAAGCTCTCTCCATGAGGACGCAGGCCGCGGCGCAGACCGAGACCTCGGAAGGCAGGAGCCAAAGGACCCTGTAGTAGGTGGAAGCGTCCGACACTTTCGAATAAAGGACATAAAAAGGCGGGAAAAAGAAAAGCATTGTCACAAAGAGAGGGGTCCAGATGAAAACTATCCTCTTGTATCCGTCCTCAAGGAACAAAAACAGCACAACAAGAGACAGGGCGTAAAGTATCCAGACCGCCGGCCCCCCTCCGTAAGACGCGAATATGCGCATGCTCTCTCTGAAGGCCGCCGTCATGAGCCTGCCACCATGTAAATTATGAGATACAGAAACTGGGGAGCGCAGGAAATAAGAGCGTACAGCGCGGGCCTAAGCTCTCTCTCCCTGAGGGAGTAAAGGACAAACGATATCATAACGAACATCACCGTGAGCATCAGGGACAGAGACGAGAAAAGACCCGCGGACAACC
>JAEELB010000018.1 GCA_016288705.1 Lachnospiraceae bacterium
ACACAAAACAAAAGCCTTATTCGATATTTAACACTTACAAGTAGCCTGAATTATATCAGGTAGAGGCATAAGGCTTATGCCATTAAAGACCGAGATCTGTAATACCTCGGGTATTTAAAAATATCAACCACGAGTTGGTAATAGCCATTGTATCATATTCCGGCACAGGATTCCTTTATCTGTCGCAATTGCTGTGATATACTGTAACCGTAGTTATTATATGAAGAAGATCCGGCGGTTACGGTTTTGCGGAACTGCTCCTAAGGGAGTTCCTTTGCGGCACCCGGCGGGAGCCCCGCGAGACCCCGAAAGGCCACTGACCCGGAACTCCCCGGGAACTGACGGATGCGGCGGGCGCGCGGCAGACATGCGCCTGCGGGATGATGCCAAACGGAGGGTATCTGTTATGAAAAAGAAGGTCATTATTTCCATTCTGACAGCAGCAACCATTTTCGCCACAGCCTGCGGAGGACAGGCAGTCCCCGAAGCGGCAGTTCAGCAGCCTTCGGAACCTGCTGCCGTTGCGGAGACAGGCTCCGCTGAGAGCGCGCCTTCACAGGAAGTCCCGGAGTCAAAGCCCGTTGAGAGCGGCAAGAGCGCCGACACATCTCTTCGCCCCGTTCTCATCAGCCATCAGGATATATTTTCCGGGGATCCGGTTTTCACTCCCAAAGTCCCCGGATACTCCATAGAAAAAGATCTGAGCAACGTTATCAACGCGGAAGAATTCAGTTCGATCTCCCCGGCGGCAAAGGAAGCCTTTGTCCAGTACGGTTTTGCGGTGGACACTTCCTACGGCGAGGGGGACGAGTTCTACGAGGTGTACGAATTCAACAGATACAGCCAGACCCCCAACTTCGTCACCACGGATTCCATGTTTCACACTTATCACCTTTTCTTCTATAACCTGATGAAGAAAACGGAAAAGGAAAAGCTGATAAAGGCCATCGCGGATCTTTCAAAGAGGATGACGAACAAATGCGACGCCATGTACAATGAACTGAAAGGGACCGAATGGGAGTCCGCAGCAAAACGAAACACAGCCTTCTTCGCAACCGCCTTAAAGCTTCTGGATCCGGCCGCCACCGTCCCTGCCTACGCCGAAGACACGGTAAAAGCCGAGCTTTCGAAAATAAACGATGCAAAGGGCATAGAAGACTCACTGATCACCGGCACCTACGAGGATTACAGCCAGTACAAGCCCAGAGGCTACTACGACACGGACGAGGATCTCAAGAAATACTTCAAGGCCATGATGTGGTACGGCCGCACCGCCTTCATGCAGGATGATGAGGACCTGAACAGGAGCGCTCTTCTGATCTCCCTGGGTCTGAACCTGGAGCCGGAGGCCATGACCGAATGGAGAGCCGTTTACGCAGTCACCTCATTCTTTGCGGGGGATAGCGACGATCCCGGCTGTGCGGAATACCTTTCACTCATTGAAGAAGCTTACGGCAAAGTGCCGGAAATATCCGAGCTCCCCGGAAATAAAGACGGCTTTGACAAATTCAGTTCCCTGACAAAAGCGATGGAACCCCCTGCCATCAATTCAGTGGTGTTCGACGACGACGAAGGGGAGACCGACAAGAACGAGCGTTCCAAGGGCTTCCGTCTCATGGGGCAGCGCTTCACCCTTGACAGCGCGGTATTTCAGCAGCTCATCTATTCAAAGACCAAAGAGAATTCAAAGGGGGAAAAGAGAAAGCTGCCCGATGTCCTGGATATCCCCGCGGCTTTAGGTTCAGGGGACGCCCTGGACATTCTGGACAAGCAGGGCGACACCGGTTACAAAAACTATCCGGAAAATATGAACGAGATGCAAAAGACCATAGCCGGGCTTCCGGAGTCCTTCTGGACAAAGAGCCTGTACAACGGCTGGCTCAATATGCTCAGACCGATCCTCGAGGTAAAAGGGGAAGGTTATCCCGTATTTATGCAGAATTACGCCTGGACCGTGAAATCCATCGAAACCTTCTGCGGAAGTTTTACTGAGCTTAAGCACGACACCATCCTGTATTCAAAGCAGGTCATGGCCGAAATGGGCGGCGGTCCCGAGGATCCGGTGGACGACAGAGGCTACGTGGAGCCCGAACCCGTGGTCTACTCCCGGTTGGAGGCTCTTGTAAAGGCCACTTCGGAAGGGCTCGATTCCTTCGGCCTGCTGTCACCCGAAGACAAGGAGAATCTGAAGAACCTGGAAGAGCTCTCTGCAACCCTCAAGACCATATCCTTAAAGGAACTTGACAATGAGACCCTGACCGACGACGAATACGAGTTCATCCGTTCCTACGGCGGAAGCCTTGAGCATCTCTGGCAGGAAGCCATGAAGGGGTCGCCGACGGATCACGAGGGCGATTATATTTATCCCGAAGAATATCCCGCGGCTCTGGTAGCGGACGTCGCAACGGATCCCGACGGCGCCGTTCTGGAGTTGGGCACCGGTGATCCCTTAGGCATCTGCGTCATAGTGCCGGTCGAAGGCAAACTCAGGATCGCCAGAGGTTCCGTGTTCGACTTTTATGAATTCCATCAGCCCCTTTCCGAGCGCCTCACCGATGATGAATGGCGCTACAGCATGCACTTCAGTTATGACCCCGAAAAGGAATATGAAAAGGCTGATGTGGAAAGACCCGCCTGGGGAAGCAGCGCCAAGGTCAAGTTCTACGATTATTGATGCTGGGCTTTTCCTGTAAGACAAATGAAAGAACGCGCTCTTCAGGGCGCATAACGGATAATGGTCTGCCAAACCGCAGGAGTACAATGGTTTCGCAGACCATTTGTCCGCTTATGGCACTGACCCTGATCTGTCTTTCATGCCTGTTCTGCCTGTCATGCGGGCAGGCGAAAAAGGAGCTTGAGTACAAGGGACTGAAGGCCACGCTCAAAGGAAAGACTCTGAAGATAGAGGCGTGCAGCGACGTCTA
Source organism: Lachnospiraceae bacterium (assembly GCA_016288705.1). Classification (GTDB taxonomy): domain Bacteria; phylum Bacillota; class Clostridia; order Lachnospirales; family Lachnospiraceae; genus JAEELB01. The sequence continues at coordinate 2,925 of JAEELB010000018.1, forward strand.
TACGACGGAAAAGGGCGTTGACGTTGAGGACATGATCGTCACGGACATTAATAATGACGGAGCCCCGGACGTGCTCGTGCTCTGCAGGAAAAGAGGCAGTTACGGAGATCATCTCCCTTTCTTCGTGGAGGAAAATGACCGGGAGATATCCCAGCACATCTTTATTTATTCCGCAAATGAAAAGAGGGGGATATACCCCCTCTGGATGTCGTCGGCCGTGCCGCGGGAAATATCTGACTGGTGTCTGGAAAAAGTCCCGGGGCGCGATCTTAACGTTCTGGTCCTCATTGCTCCGGACGGAAGTGAAACCCGCTGGAGATGGGATTATTTCGGGCTGAAAGGATACCCCTGAACCCCGTCCACCGGGGGATACACTTCCGGTCCCGAGGATCCGGACCCCGTGAAGACGATCCGCCGTTCACGGTTCAGCCTTCCATCTGCGCAAATGATCCGCCATTCACGGATCAGTCCACGGTGGCGTGCATGAAGAACTTCAGTCCCAAGGGACTTGTGTAGACGCCGCTGACCGAGGTATCCATCATAAATACGTCAGTATAATAATACAGAGGACAGATCGTCCCGGTGCTCATCAGCAGATCCTCCGCCTTGTGCATCAGCGCGTATCTGGTATATGTATCCGTGCAGCTCTTAATGTAGTCTATGAGCACATCATAGGTCTCCGCCCAGGTTCCGTCAGCGACCAGTGTTTCGTAACCGAGTTCCGTGAGATCCAGATCGTAGGCTTTCATATCCGCATTTGCGCCTTTACCCAGCTGCGTATCGTCGTTTCCGGAATATGAGACCCAGGAATCCAGGAAGGAAACGGGGTCGTTGTAATCGGCCATCCAGCCGTTCCTTGCCAGGTCGAAATCACCGTTTTTGCGGCATTCCAGGAAAGTATCCCAGTCCAGCTCCTTCAGTTCGAGTTCAAGGCCTATCTCGCCATAAACCTTCTGAATATACTCAGCCATGGATCTGTGGGCATCCGAAGTATTGTAAATGTAATTAAGCTTGGGGAAATCCGTAAATTTTCCTGAAGCCTCGTCGAAGGAATAATACTTCTTCAGGACTTCCATGGCCATGTCCCTGTTGCCCTGATAGGCTGTAGGAGACACATCAAAATACCCGGAAAACCTGTCGCTTCCGGCATTGTCACAAAACTGTGAACCGTCGGCGTCCGTAAGTCCCCGCGGGACAAAGGTGGCGGCAGGCGCCTGACCGGCCTGTCCGATGTTCTCCGCCGCATAGTCCCTGTCAATTATAAGGCTTAAGGCGTTCCTGATGTTCTCCCTCGCCTGCTCCGCATCCTTTCCGGTGAGTTTCGAGTTCTCCGGAAGAATGTCCTTATTTACATTCCAGCAGAAATAATACGTTCCCAGCTGGCTGACCACATTAAACTCAGGAGAATTCTCCTCCTTGAGTTTGGAGATCTCGGCAGTGGGCACCACATCGATCATCTGCAGCTTCCCGTTCTTAAAGTCGTTGTAAACTGCCACATCATCCTCGGACATAAAGAAATTGATGGCAGGCATTGTAACTTCGGAGGCATCGATATAGGACTCGTTTTTTCTGAGCGTCAGCATCTTTCCGTGCTCCCAGGAATCGATGCAATAAGGGCCGTTATTTACAAAGCTCGCCGCCTCGCCGGCCCAGCCGCCGGAGGCCACAACATCTTCCCTGACAGGCATATAGGCGGGGAATGCAAGGAGTTCACTCCAGTAAGGAACTGAATTGATGAGGGTGACTTCCAGCGTGGAATCATCCGTCGCCTTTACATTAAGCTTTGCATCGGGGTTCGCGAAATTGCCGGACCCGTCCTTTTTCCACATGGCCTCATATCCGTCTATCACGCTGAACATATAGGCGTAATCCGCCATGGTCGCGGGGGAAGCAGCCCTGTTCCAGGAAAAGACAAAATCACCTGCCGTGACCGGCTTTCCATCCGACCATTTGAGACCGTCACGGAGAGTGTAGGTGTATGTGACGGTTCCGTCCCCGTTCATCACCGGCTCCACCAGTTCTGCCGCGCAATCCTCCTCCAGCACCGCGTTTCCTTCACTGTCCTCCCCCCATTTGGCGAGGCCTGAGAACAGATGGATAATGATGGTGGACCCGTCGGACGCGCTGTTGAGAGCGGGATCAAGAGTGATGGGTTCTCCCGAGAGACAAACGTTCAGCCCATCTGCGGCTGCGCTGCCCGCATCAGACCCGGCAGCCGGGGTTTCCGCTGCCGCAGCACTTTCCCCTTCGGGAGCTTTTGCCGATGCCTCGGCATTTCCGGCCGATTCTTCGGTAACAGCGGCCTGTGAACTGCCGGCAGCCGGCGTCTCCGTTCCGCTTTCGGGGGCGGACCCTCCGCAGGCGCAGAGTGACAGCGCCAGAACGCCGCTCAAAAGAGTGGGTATTATTTTCCTCATAAAAATGCTTCCTCTCATTCTCACTTTCTTTAAGCCTGCAGCCGCCGGCATCAATAATCGGGCTCGATAAGTCCGTAGGTATTGGCCTTTCTCTTGTAGACTACGTTGACCTGCTCCGTCTCCGCATTGATAAACACGTAGAAGCTGTGGCCGAGGAGTTCCATCTGAACGCAGGCGTCCTCGGGATACATGGGCTTTAAGTCAAATTTCTTTGACCTGGTGATCTTTATCTCCCCGTCGTCCATTTCGTTGTTGTCGAAAAATCCGTCCTGGAAATCCGCGGCAGCCTGCTGCTTGTCGATGATCTTGTTTCTGTATTTCTTCAGCTGGCGCTCAATGACCTCCTCAACAAGATCGATGGAAACATACATGTCGTTGGTCACCTGCTCCGAACGGATGATATTGCCCTTTACGGGAATGGTCACCTCCACCTTCTGTCTGTCTTTCTCAACAGAAAGGGTGACCTGCGCCGTGGTACTCTCGGAAAAATACTTTGAAAGCTTGCCGATCTTGTCTTCAACTGCATTTTTAAGCCCTTCCGTAACCTCGATATTTCTTCCTGTCACAACTATCCTCATTGGGCACCTCCTTAAGGTGAAAGGTCATGCACGGCTTCAGCCATGCCGGTATGGGAAACTCTGCAGATTTCCCGTTTGCGGGGATATGAAAACATCCTCCATGTATGGGATTATAGCACAGGTCATCCCTTATTTCCATAGGGGAAATAAGGGCAGGTATCCGTCAGGCGACCGCTGGCAGCCCCCTGTCTTTCCCCTGCCGGATCCTGCGGTCATATCAGTTTATCAGCCGGACATCATTCAATACCAGATAAGCTCTCCCTTGCCGATGGTGAACCCTGAGACCGCGCTTCCGAAGTAACCGCTGCCTTCATTTGCATTGATGATGACTGTGGCCTTCCCTTTATTTATGTTATTGCTGTAGCTTATGGTATAATCCTTTGCCTCCACAGTTTTCCCGTTCAAGGTGAGTATCAGATCATACCCCTCCGAAAGTTCTATGGGACGGCCTGTGAAAGGAATGCTCTTTACCTTATTCCCGCCCTTTGTGATCTCCAGCTTTGCCTTGGAAAGGTCATGAGCGGCATCTGTCTTTGTGATCACGTAATTCCCTGAAAGCGTTCCGGTATAATTGCCTTTCAGGTCTATCTTCACGGATACGGCCGCCTTGCCATCACTGAGAT
>JAEELB010000243.1 GCA_016288705.1 Lachnospiraceae bacterium
GATCGTGATCATTACATACGATCTGTCGTCAGCTCCCGAAAACTCCAAATATAGGATAATTTAACCGTTTTTCGCGATCTTATCCTACATTTTCGGGTTTGCGGTCTCGTGCGGCAAAGCCCGAAATCGCTGATTATAGGATAATTTAGCCATTTTTCGTGATCTTATCCTAACTATCCGAGTTTGCCGACTCCCCTGACTGGACCGCCTGCGGCCATAATTAGGATAAAATGACTCTTTTTACTGCGTTTTATCCTAACTTTTCGGGTTCGCGGACTCCCCTGAAAGGACCGCCTGAGGCCATAGTTAGGATAAAAAGACTCTTTTTTCGCATTTTATCCTAACTTTCCGGGTTTGTGGACTCCCCCTGAAAGGACCGCTTGTGGCCAAAGTTAGGATAAAAAGACTCTTTTTCCCGCATTTTATCCTAACTTTCCGGGTTTGTGGACTCCCCTGAAAGGACCGCTAGTGGCCATAGTTAGGATAAAAAGACTCTTTTTCCGCATTTTATCCTAACTTTTCGGGTTCGCGGACTCCCCTGAAAGGACCGCTTGTGGCCATAGTTAGGATAAAAAGACTCTTTTTCCCGCATTTTATCCTAACTTTCCGGGTTTGTGGACTCCCATCAGGGGGTGACTCCCATCAGGCGCCCCTGGAATGATAACTCCATCGATCAACCGGAGATCTCCCAGAAAACGACTGCGCTTGCAGCCGCAACATTAAGAGAATCCACTCCCGGGCTCATGGGGATCTTCGCAACGATATCACAGCCCGATATGGTATCCGGGCGCAGGCCGTATCCTTCATTTCCGAGGATCACCGCCTTTCTGGGGGCGGCTTTAATCCGGCTATCGCCGACGGACACGGCATTGTCGGTCAGCGCCATCGCTATGGTCGTAAATCCGGCCCCCTTCAGGATCGCGATAACGTCATCTTCTCCGCCGCACATCGTCCAGGGTATCTGAAAGACAGTTCCCATACTCACCCTTGCGGATCTCCGGTAAAGCGGATCCGATGATCCATGAGTGAGCAAAACCGCTTCCACGCCAAGCGCAGCCGCGGATCTGAAGATCGCTCCGACATTTGTAGGGTTTTCGATATCTTCAAGAACAGCGATCCCGTTCCTGCCGGAAATGATCTCCTCTATGCCCGGAAGAGTTTTCCTGCGCATCGAGCAAAGTAAGCCGTCTGTCAGGGCAAAGCCGCCTATCGTCCTTATTACTTCTTCCTCCGCCAGGTAGATGGGAAAGTCCGCCGTTCCTCCGAACACCTCCCCTATCCTGTCCGTGTCATCCCATGAAGTGAGGACGGAAACGGGTTCATACCCCGCATCAAGAGCCCTACGGATGACCTTCTCACTTTCACAGACAAATAAACCCGGCCCCGGTTCATTATACCTGCGGAGCTGGTTTTCATTAAGGGCGTTGTATATCGACAGCTCCTTATCATCAATATCGGCGGTTTTTATAAACAAGCTTCAAGCCTCCCGGATATTATGGCTTTCATGCCCGGGATGATCCTATCCGGCGCATTCATCCATTTGCAAGGTTATAATGCCACAGATCCACCGGAAAGCGCAATGTATTTGCGCCTGAAAAGATGCGGAGCCGCGGCGAACCGATAAAAATCGCAAAATCGGCGATCTTATCGGGAAAGCTGTAACCATTAAAGGGAAACAATGTTATTTCAGATGCGTGATTCATTTTCCACCGGGACGGCCAGGCGAAAGCAGAATTCATTCGGGACAGTATGTTTGTTGACATAGGGCGCAAGGAGCCCGATGAAACGCGTCCGGCCGCATGGATGCAGGTCTCTCCTGTCTATTTCATCCCAAAATCTGCCGCAGAATTCATCTATGATAGTGTAATCGCCGTACGCCAAACCGGAAAATGCCCTTGCGGCGGGGAAAGTGATCAGATGAGGAGCGTCTGATGCGGAGCCTGCCGGAATAACGGGAATGCATGCTGTTACCGTTCTGGGCTTAAGATCTCCCTCCTGCCCGGTCCGGTATTCGTCGTCACTGAGGCCGAACAGGGGCTCGGTTCCGTTCAGGCGGTATCCATCAATTATGCTCTGCTGGTGAGCCGAATAGAAAAACATCTCGCTCTCCTGCGGGGATGATACTGTCCGGGAAACACAGTAGCAGACTGTCTCGGGAAGATCCAGAAAGGAAAAACTGAAATGGCGGGAAGCGTCATGTCTGATCTCAAGTTCTTCAAGGACCCGCTGCATCAGCGCGAGTTTTTCCCTTTGTTCCTTCAGGAAAGCACCGGTATCGCCTCTTTGATAGAAATAATCTGCAATCTCCGAGCGGGACAGGCCCAGTTTCTGCATGAGAAGAAACTGTCCGACCTCAGCCGCATTATGGGCGTCATAGTATCTGTAGCCTGTTTTAGGATTTACTTTCAGCGGGGTCAGGAGTCCGTCTTCCTCCATCCTGATCAGGGTCTTGCGGCTGACCCCGCAGGCCCGTGAAAACTCCGAAATCGAAAAAAGATGACGTTCTTCAGGATAATTCAAGGCATTGTCCCTCCTTTTGCGATCCCGGGGAGTACCGTCTAATAGGTGAACCCGGGGTCGTTTTGCAATCTTTATATACTACCCGGCCTTTCCGACTCTTGACTTGATCATGGGTGATCATGTGATGATTATATATGCTTGATATGTTTAGTCAACATCCGTGCATTCAAAACGAGAGTAAAGGAGGGCTGGAATACCATGAAAAGAAAAGTTCTGTCGATCATGATCGCATGCCTTATGGTTATAAACATTGCCGGCTGCGGGAGTCCCGTTGCCAATGAAAGAATTGAAAATAAGGAACAGACTGCGGAAGAAGGGAAAGAGACCGATGCAGGTCAGGAAATGATGGAAGCTTCGGAACGGGCCCCGGGAGATCCAACGCAGGAGTCATACAGCGTTGAAGAAAACGAGTTCCCTATGTATATCTTATCCGCCGACAACAAGCAGGGAATAAAACTGTATTTCATTAACGGCAGTACGATACCTTACATTTCGGTTTCGGACATTGCCGGCATCTGGAAACAGATCTATGACAGTGAAAATCCGGCGGATGAGTTTTTTAAGCTTGATTACAGTACCGACGGAGACCATGCCGTTTATTCCAGGGGCCCGTATAAGCTGGATTTCGATTGTGAAAATGACACTATCGGTTTCAACGATTTCGATGCAATTTTCAAAACAGAAAGCGGCTTTCTGGTAGATATGGTCTCTCCCACGAGTAATACAGCCAAACTGTTTCAGAAGAGCGGACTGTCGACCGACAGATACGGAAAGGAAGTGGTATTTGACCTGAAGCCCTATGAGATAGATCTTGTGAGGAATGGAGACGGGTATTATGTACCGCTGCAGACCGTGAGCGATGTGATCTTCAGTTTTTACGGAAGCATGGCTTTGTATAACGGAGACTGCGTTATCATATGTCCGGGTCTGGATGAGAAACTCACTGAGATATTCAGGTCGGGAAGCGGGGTGTGGAACGAAGAACTGGCAAAGTTTTCGTATGATGAGACCTGCTTTGTACTCGATAATGAATACGGATTAAAGGAGATACATGCCATAGACAGTTTTGACAGACTGTTCACGGAAACGGGTCTGAAAATTGAGTTCCTGAGCGGGGATGAGGTCACCGCCGAAGGGGCTCTGTATAAACTGATCTATCTGTATCTCGGGGATCTTCACAGCCAGTTTAACGGTTTGTCATATCTCACAAAGAACCGGGAGGATCTTTTGAAAATAGTCGAGCCCATAGGGAGCGGGCTTGCGGGAACATCATGGGAAAATGATAAGTCAGATCTGCGTGCCGCAAGGGAAGCGTATTATCCGGATGGCGTCCCCGCCTATGAAGAGGTGGGGAATACAGCATATATCACATTTGATGTTTTTGCCGACAGAAGCCCGGATATCGACTATTTTGCGGAGCCCACCGAAGCTGATAACAGCCAGGCGGATACGATAAGACTTATGCAATATGCATGCCAACAGATCCTGAGGGAGGACAGCCCCGTTGAAAACGTGGTGATGGATCTGTCCATAAACGGCGGCGGTGATACGTGCACTGCGGAATACGTAACGGCCACATTCCTGGGGCAGGCTGATTTCAGCACGAAGAATCAGCTTTCAGGCGCCATGACGGATGCGGTATATACGATAGACACGAATCTGGACGGCAAATTTGATGAGAAGGACACTCTGGCGGGAAAAGGTCTTCAGCTGTACTGCCTGGAATCACCTGCGAGTTTTTCCTGCGGAAATTATGTGCCTAACGCCTTCAAAGCATCTCATAAAGTGACCCTGCTCGGACAGGAATCCGGAGGCGGTTCCTGCGCGATCCATCCCCTGTGCACGGCAGGCGGCAGCCAGTATCAGGTTTCCGGATACAGAAGGTTTTCGGTAATGAAAAACGGATCGTTTTACGATATCGACAGAGGAGCGCAGCCGGATCATTTCATTGCGGATTTCAACAGATTCTATGACAGGAAGAGGCTGACGGAATTTATAAACAGTCTGAATTATTCTTAAAGGTAATGTTTCGTCATAAAAACAATGTCAACTATCACGTACCTTTAGGTGCGTGGTAGTTGACTATCCTGCTTTTCTTCCATTATGTCCCTTTCGTTAAAGTTCAGCCTGTAACAGCTTCCTTCAAGCCGACGTTATCCTCTCGAAAATCGGGTTGAGACAACATGAACTCAAGCACATCAGATGAAGTAAGATTATCGTTGCTGTTAAGGTAATCTAACATAATATCCAACCTGTTTTTCTTCTTTTTTACGTACACCAGTACTCCTATCACAAAATCCGGGTATACATCACTTATTGTTCCCAATTTATGAAGTAACTCATTCATGATAATAAAGCCTCCTTCCTAAAACTCCACTTTTCCGACAAACCTATATTTATCAAACCCATGATTCTCGAAATAGTAGATATAGTATGCATTATCTATCCCCACAGAAAAATGAGCGCACAACTTCTTCTCTCGGTAAAGCGAGTGATAATTATCGTTGATCTCGCTTACAATTTTAGCATACTCTTTTCGATCCAGAAATATCTGTTCCATATGTTCTCCTTTCCCCAATACATACAAGAGAAAGTCCTTAAGGACCTATCTGGGGAAAATCCTTAAGTGTTTACATTGTACCACACCGCCCCTTGTGTGCATATGCCTAATGGCGCCTTTCAGGCTATAGCCGCCCGGGAGGGGACGACCGATCGGTAGACCCCCCTCCCGGGTTGCATCCACTATAGGAGAACATTATACCTTGTATGAGTGGGCCGGGGCCGCCCTCATATCCTTCCGTCAGGTCCCGGTGTAAGCGTAGGTGACGGAGGAGCGCTGCCCTTTGTACGGTCCGGCTCCCTTGATGGCGACTGTCACGACGCCTGTGCTCTTGTCAAAGGTGTATCCCGCAGTGTAGGCCGCCCCTTTCTTCAGGGTGATCATCTCCGTTCCGGAATAGAATACGGGGATCCCCCTCTTTGAAGATGTATCGGTCTCATCCTTTTCCGCGCTTGCGACGATCTCCGACCAGGGACGGAGCCTGATGGTGAAGTTCACGGTCTCCGTATAGGTGCGGTTTCCCTTAAACCTGACCCTGAGCCTTCCCTGAGCGCCGTTTGTAACCCCTGTATTTTTCGACCATGACAGAGTGTAATCCCTGCCTTCCAGGAGGGTTTCCCCGCCTGCGGTTATGAGAGGCTGAGGCTTCAGGGCGTAACCCGTGTAATAATAAGAACTGTCGTCAGATAGTGCTATCTGGACCGAAGAGTCTTTGGTCCGGAGGGCTTTTATCCTGAAGTTCACAAACTTCACGCCGTAACAATTCCCCGCGCCTTCGATCACCATGGTGGCGGTGCCGGCGTTTACGTTATTGATGTACGAAACGCTGTAGTCGGTATCCTTTGTGAGACCCGTGACTACGGGCTCCGGTTCAACGGCGCTTCCGGTATAATCCTTTGCCGTCACGGACTGTACCCTTGCATTTGAAATGAGCTTTGTCCTGTCAGTGCCCACGGGGAGTACGGTATAGTTCACGGTTGCGGTCCCCGAAAGCAGGCGGCTTCCGGACTTCGCACTCAGCTTTACAACGGCTGTGCCCGGCGTGACTGCGTTTTCAAAGACAGCCTCGTAATTCGACCCGGGTATCAGAACGCCCTCCGGAGAATAAACACGGATCGCGGGCTTTGAAAGAGTCCCCTCACTTTTCAGTATCACATCATCGACATATATCGCGCAGTCCTTCAGATCGGGCTTTTCTATGGTAAATGAAGCGGCTGTGGAGCCTTTGAACTCTCCGGTGCCCTTCACGGTCACAGTTGCGGTTCCCGGAATCCTGTTGTTCCTGAAGGTCAATGTGTAGTCCGCATCCCTCTTCAGTTCCACTCCGTTAAAGGTGACTTTGGGATCGGGGGTCACAGCCTTCCCGGTATATGCGAAGGTATCGCTGTCAAAGGTGATCACGGGCTTATTTACGGAGAAGTTTCCCGCATCCTTTGTATATGTGGTATTGATCGCGACAGTCCTTACGGATTCCCATTCGGTGGGATCCACGGGATCGGGGTCGACCGGATCAGGGTCAACCGGATCGGGATCTACATTTTCATTCCCCTCTTCCGTCACGTACACCGTGCAGAGAGCGCTGATCCCGCCCGCCTCGGCTTCTATTGTCGTCTTGCCGCCTGACACTCCTGTCACCAGTCCCGCGCTGCTCACTTTTGCGACAGAAGCGTCATATGACTTCCAGGTGACAGTTTTGTCAGTAGCGTTTGAAGGGACGACCGTTGCGCTCAGTTTTGCGGTTTCGCCTTTATTTACGCTGAGGGTAGTCCGGTCGAGGGTCACTGAAGTAACGGGTATCACCTCCGTGTCGTCCGTCCTCTTGTTGGAAGGATAAGAGGGAGTGGCCGTGGTTGAACCTGACGCCGTTGTCAACGTATAGGAACTGCTGTCAGTAAAGGAACCGTATATAACGAAAGCTGCTGCGTAAGGAAGCACTTCGGAAACAACCGTGTTGCTGCCGCTTTTGATGCTGAAGGTGCTGCCTGCGGCAAGGGTGCCTGTGCTGCTCCCTCCGAAGCCGCTGCCCGGGCCGCCGCTTCCGGGGCCTCCGGGGTTATTTCCGCCGGGGCCTCCGCCTGATCCGCTGCTTCCGTAGGTAATGTACCCGCCGTCTCCGTATTTCGGGATGGATTCGGAGGCCATGTCCGAAGACCCTGCGGCAAATACGGTGGCGTTTTTGTAAAGGGTGATACCGTCGTTGGTATCAAGGGGGGAATTTGCGCCGCTGGACTGGCCGTAAACCTTTGTAACGCCACCGTAAAGCGCCAGTGAACCGTTGCAGTCAATGCCGTCGCCGTCGGCCGTATAATTAACGGTCTTTCCTGCCAGAGTCGTGCTGTGGGTGTTTTCGCTGTCGATCTTCACGGTCACCGTGCCGCTGTAAATATTGATGTTGTTTCCGCTGCTGGTTGAGACGGAAACCTTCTTGTAGTTGAAGTCTTCATTGTCCGCGCTCTCGTAGAAATATGTAAGGGTCTTCGAAGTGGAATTCATGCCGTCATCCGCGGTGAATGTGGAAACCACGGGGCCCGATGAGGAATTGTGGACACCGATATTGATCGCGGCGCCCTCTATCCCCTCATAGGCGTTCTGAATATCCACGGTCCCTCCGGTGATGTTGATGACGCCGGATGCGGTTATGCCGTCGTCGCCGGAATTTACGGTGATATTGCCACCGGTTATGTCAATGTTATTGTTGGACTTGATGCCGTCGTCCGGGGCGCCGATGATATACACCTGGGAGGCAGTCGCGGTATAACCCGAGCTTGTCACTTTATTTGCCTTAAGTCCTGCGTTTCTGGTATCGATGCTGATATCTCCGCCGCTTATGGTGAGCCCGCCGGAGGCTGTGACGCTGCCGCTGTTCTCATCTGTTGCGTTCGTCTTGAGAGAGGAAGAATTGTCGTTCGCGATGGTGTAGCCGTAGTAATAGGTCTCAGCCTTCGTGCCGGCCTTAAGCCCCTTGTGGCTTCCCGTATCCACCGTGACGAGCTCGATCTTATTATTGTCTCCGCCGCTTTCGTAAAGCACGTTTTTCCCGGCGGTATAGGACTTCCCATTGGAATAATAAGACCCGGACGCATCGGCAAATAACGTGACGATATCCACCGTTCCGCCCTGAATGTCAATGTTTTCCGCCTGGATGCCGTCGTCATAGCTTTCGATATTTACCGTTCCGTCCGCGACAGTCACCGTGCCGGAGCCGGTTTCAAGGTCTTTCTTTGCCTTCATGCCGTCCCCGCCGGTTTCGGCCTTCAGGGTGCCTCCGTTTATGTTGATCCTGCCGTTCTTCGCTTTCACGCCATCGCCCTGCACACTTATGTTCAGGGTCCCGCTGTTCAGGTTGAAGGTGCCGCCGTTGCTGCTGCTCCCGAGCTTGATCCCGTCTGCGGGGTCGAGGCCCGCGGCCTTTGCCGCCTTTGCGGTGTCATCACTCATGGGATCGTTGAGAGTGAGGCTCCCGCTGCCGTCGATATTCAGAGTTCCGTCTTTTTTCACGGAAATAAGAGCCTCAGGCTCATCCGTATAGGAGCTGCTGCCGATCAGTACCGAACTGCCCCTGAGGGTTATGGTGAGAGGGGTCCCCTGGGCGCAGGTGATCACTCCGCAGTCCTCGCCGGTAGCGGCGTTCAGGTTTTCATTATTTACTGTAAGGCTGTCGAGGATGAGGCCCACACCGCTCTTCAGGTTCTTATTTATCTCAATGACGGCGTTTGTCCATTCGCCGGTAAGTGTATAGATGCCGTTTTGGGAAACCGTGACCCTGATCATGCCGGGGACGCTTGTGTCGTCAACGCTCACTCCGTCCGGGCATTCACCGGCGATCACCGAATCCCAGTCCAGGGCAGAAGCGTTTCCTGCGGAGGCAAGTGTATCTGCCGGATCCGAGGATGTCCCGGATTCTTCTTCGGCGTCAGTATCGGTCCGGGCTGAGGAGGACTCGGTTGCTTCCTCATCGTCAGTGTCGGACTGGCTTGAGGCGGTTTCGATGGAGGCGGTTTCAGAAACCTCTGCCGCCCCGTACAACTCGTCCACCCGGATCATCTCCGCCGCATTCACTGTCATTCCATGCGGCAACGCGATGATCATCGCCAGCATAATGGCAATGCACCGCATCATTCCTTGTCTGTCTGTTCTGCTCGTCATGTCTGTTCCCTCCTGTCAGTTTCCTTTGCGTGTCCGGATTCCCGCGGGCCTCACCCCAGATCGGGTTCATGCCCGAAATTCCCGGTTACGGCTGCTTCCTACCTTGTGCCCCTGCGTTCCTCCGGCTGCGCCGGTCCTCATACCATGTCTGCTGAATGAAAGGTTACCAAACCCGGCGGGTTAAATCCTCGATATCCTGTTGCGAAATTTACGAAAAACTCACGAAGTATTGCGTGCGGATTGCCACAGTTCCACCCCGTTTTGAGATTGCTTTTCAGGATTTGCGAGATTAGAATTAATAAAGCGTCGGAAGAGACTTAATTGATTTTGACAGACATTAGGAGGAAAAAGCCATGGCCGAAGAGCCAAAGCGCATCTACATAGCAGATGATGACGATGAGATACGACAGGTCGTGAGCACGTTTCTGGCAAGCGACGGTTATGAGGTGGAGGACTTCCCCACGGGAGATCTCTTATTTGAAAGATTCGCTCAGGAGCCCTGCGATCTGGTGATCCTGGATGTGATGATGCCGGGTTCCGACGGCTTCAAGATATGTACGGAGCTGAGAAAGATAAGCACAGTGCCTATTATCATGCTAACGGCAAGAGACTCTGAAAATGACTACGCCATGGGGCTCGGGCTGGGGAGCGACGACTATATCACAAAGCCCTTCTCCGCAATGGCGCTTCTGATGCGGGTCCGGGCTATCTTCCGGAGGATCGTCTACGAGAGTCAGAAGCATTCCGCGGAGGAGCCTACTTCCGTCTCTGTAGGAGGACTGGAGCTGGACGAAGCAAGCCGGCATATCGTGCATGAGGGAAAGCCGCTGGCCCTTACGCCTACCGAATATGAAGTCCTGAAGTATCTCATGCTCCGGAAAGGCCAGGCCGTATCCCGTGATGAACTGCTAAACGCCGTTTGGGGCTTTGATACCGCGGTGGAGACAAGAGCCACCGACGACACCGTGCGGAGGCTCCGGCAGAAGATCGGCGGGTGCAATGTGACGATCGCCGCCGTATGGGGCTTCGGCTTTAGACTTGAGGAAGACTGATGAAGAAACACTTTGACATTGCGCCCGTGTCGCCGGTTCACGCCGACTTCAGGCTCGAAGAAGACCGATGAAGAAACAGATGCACCTGCAGACAAGGATCCTCTTCACATTATTCGGACTTACTGCGGCGATCCTGGTGACCGTGGGGCTGGCGTTCAATCTCTCAATCCGCGGTTACCTGAAAAACCGGGTCACAACCCAGCTTAGGTCCGTCCGTGAAAGCGCATCATCCGACAGAAAGAACCCGCCGCCAAAGCCGGGAAAGCGCTTTGACGGCCACCCCGACCGCATCACCGGTACCACGGGAAACGCGGTGGTCCTTCACAAGGATGGCTCTATGGTGTCCGTTTTCCACGGAGACAGGGAAGTTGCCAAAGCGGTTTCCGCCTATTTCGCGGCACATGGCGTGGATCCGGATCTTCATTATAAGGTCATTTCATTGGACACCGGAAAATACGCAGTCTCTGTCTCTCCGGATCCGTCACAAAAGGATAATTACATCGTTTCATACGTTGACGTCACCACTATCATGGCCTTTACCGCAAGGATCAATGCGGTGCTGCTGGTCATCATTCTCGCGGCGCTCCTGCTCTCCGTTTTCCTTAGCCGCCGTCTCGCCGGTTCTTTGGCAAGGCCGGTGCAGGAGCTGTCCTTATTTGCAGGCGAGATCGGGAGCGGAAATTTTGAAACGAGAGAGATGGATTTCAGGGACCTGGAATTCGGACAGCTGGCGGATTCCATGAACCTGATGGCACAGGAATTGCACGAAGCGAAGCAAAAGCAGGAGATATTTTTCCAGAACGTATCCCACGAACTCAGGACCCCTCTGACCTCCATCCACGGAAATGCGGAGGGCATAGTTTACGGGCTTATGGAGCCTGTGGCCGCCGCAAAGGTCATTGTCAGGGAATCCGACAAGCTCGGGGGGATGGTGGAGGATGTGCTCTATCTGTCACGTGCCGGAAAGCAGTCGCCCGAAAGCCCCGAAGCTCTGCTGGATCTGAGGGAAGTCCTCTCCCTTTGCGTGTCTGAGCACAAGGCAGAAGCGGAGAGCAAAGGAGTGGATTTCGACTTCGACTTTGATGAAGAGCCCGTGCTAATGTCGATCCGCGAGCAGGATGCGGAGCGGCTTTTCGGGAATCTCATTTCAAACGCTATCCGCTATGCGAAGTCAAAGGTGACACTGTACTGCCACACGGAAAATGAAACCGTTGTCGCCCGGGTCTCCGACGACGGAGACGGCATTTCGCCGGAAGATCTTCCCCATGTCTTTGAACGATTCTACAAGGGAAAAGGCGGCAGACACGGCATCGGGCTGGCCATAGCGCAGTCCGTGGCGGAATCCTGCCACGGCACCATCACCGCGAGAAATGAAGGCGGCGCCATTTTCGAGGTGGCCTTCCCGCCCGCGACCCGATAAAATCAGCAAAATCGGCGTTTTTATCGGTCGTTCCCAAAATAAAGAGCCCGCCCGTTCCGGGCGGTGTCCCCCGCGCCTTGACTTATAACCGCAATAAATGCTATTTTGAAGGAGTAGAAGACACCGTCAGGAAACATGAAGATCAGAGGACGATATGTCTGTAAAACGAAAACTCACGCCTACCCGGACCTTAAAGTCCGGTATGAAAGTTGACCAGCCCATATTCGGACCCGACGGAAGAGTTCTCATAGAGAGAGGCGCTTTCCTGGACGATTTCGAGATCGAAGGCCTTCTTAAAAAAGGCATAATGAGCGTGTACATCACCGAGGGCGAGCCTGATGACGACGAAGAAGTGGTCATCTCCCCTGCCGCCCAGCAGACCATCGCAAAAACCCGCGTTCCCGACAAGAAAAAGGTGGAGCTTTCCAACGAAGTCAAGGAACGCGTGGGTCAGGGCATCAAATACCTCTTTGACAACACCTCCAATGCAGACTTTGCGGAGAGCAGTAATTCCGTGGCCGGTGAACTGATGGACTCCATCATGTCCTCGGACGCGGTAGCCTTCGATATCAATATGCTCAAGGTCAGCGACGAGTACACCTTCAAGCACAGCGTCGATGTGGCAGCCATGTCCCTCATAATAGGGAAAAACATGGGACTTCCCCACGAAGAGCTTAAAGAGCTCGGAGTTGCGGGGCTTCTTCACGATATAGGGAAATCCAGCATACCCGACGAGATCCTCAACAAAAAGGACAAGCTCACGGACGAGGAATTCACCTACATCAAGCAGCACTCCGTATTCGGGTACAAGATCCTCACTGAGAGAGGCGGTTTCTCCGAGGCCGTTCTGAGGGGGGTGCTCCAGCATCACGAAAAGCTTAACGGCAGAGGCTATCCTCTGGGAGTTTCGGGAGACAAGATCCACAAATACGCAAGGATCATATCAGTGGCGGACGTTTATGACGCCCTTGTCACCGACCGTCCCTACAAAAAAGGCTTCAGCAAAGGCGTAGCCGTTGAAATGATCATGGCCATGACGGAAGATCTGGATATGGACGCCATGAACTGCTTCCTTCACACCGTGGTGGCCTACCCCGTGGATTCAATCGTCACTCTGGTGAACGGTGAAAAGGCGAAGGTCGTGCAGAACTATATGGGTTATCCCCTCCGTCCGAAGGTGGTGTCAGTCACCACGGGAAAGGTGTACGATCTGAGCAACGACCTGGAGTGCGCTTCCCTCATAATCAACGAGCAGAAGAAAGGCATCTCCAAGAGGGATTCCTGACTCCCGGTCGATCCTGCCTCCCGGACCTCTTCGCTGCATCCGGTGGGCATCTCCAAGAGGGATTCCTGACCCCATCCCCACGATCTCCGTTCCGCTCTCACAGCGGTCGGCGTCCGGCGCAAAAAATCCTTTAATACTTCCCGGATCATCTTCACTTTTCAATTTAAAAGTGCTACAATCAGCGTTTGGCTAAATCACTTTATTATTCTTACTAAGGAGGGAATAAATGAGACGAATGGAAAGATTCAGGAAAACGATTGCTTCCTTCGTTGCAGCAGCGTTGCTTCTCACCGGGAACACGGCGACAACGCTGGCAGCGTCTCAGGAAGCGGCGATCCCTGCCGTTCCCGTCCCCGCAGCCATTGAGGCCGTGGGAGATGAGGATCTGCAGCAGATCGAGGTCAATCAGGGCCTCGGCCGCCACATTGCCATGGGTTCAAATGACGAGACCCTGCTGGACAACCTTGTGGCGGGAAAGACCACCGCAGTGGTCATGAAGATGCCCGGATCCGACGACTTCACGAAGGAACAGGCAGAGAGCGCAAAGGCGAAATACAAGCTTGAGGCGAAGGCAGTGACCAACGGCCAGGAAGCCGACAACTGCGAACTCACCGCCAACGGCGACAATTTCTCCGTGGTGCAGCTCTTCGACAAGGACTGCGACATCGTGAAGGGCTGGTACGTCATAGCCCAGTTCCCCCAGGGTCCCGACAAGGGCACCTACAACTTCCACATCAAGGACGGGGACAAGGAGATCGGCAGACAGAACAGCGTCACCTTTTATGACGTAAATAAGCTCAACATCCTGGTAGTCCCCGTGGAAGCCTACTGGAGTGCCCACTATGATGGCGGAGCCCCCAGCGCAGGCGCTTTCGGCTGCAAGGACCAGAACTTCACCGATCAGTACGGAAATTCAAAGCCCTGGAGCGAGCTCTGCACAACCCTGAAGGAGTATATGCTGGACGTCTACCCCATCGCGGATGCGAATTTTGAGGAAGCGCAGGAGCTCAAGGCCAATACCGCGGAGTACGACATGGTCGTCGGCGACAGCGGCGGTCAGAAGAAACTCTGGGAGGAAGCCTGCAAGCTTCAGTCCAAGACCAAGGACGGAAAGGACCGTTACGACCTGATCCTCGCTTTCGTCATGTACCGTCAGGACCAGGGCGGCGGCCAGGGCTACACCTTCGGCAAGCCCACCAACATCATCACCTATTCGGACAAGGACATGCTCCCCACCGTGGCGCATGAGATCGCGCACTGCTATCAGGTGGGTGACGAATACGACGGCGGAAGCTT
Source organism: Lachnospiraceae bacterium (assembly GCA_016288705.1). Classification (GTDB taxonomy): domain Bacteria; phylum Bacillota; class Clostridia; order Lachnospirales; family Lachnospiraceae; genus JAEELB01. The sequence continues at coordinate 14,280 of JAEELB010000243.1, forward strand.
CAACAGCAATGTGAACTATCCCCCCAACGGCTACAAGGGCAGAAACCTTGTGAGCGGCGAGGATATCGCTTCCACTTCCGGAGCTCCCGATTACTGGCAGTCTCCCAAGGATTACAAGAATGATTCCTCCGTCACCGGAGACAAGAAAGCCAAGGTGGATGAGGACGGCAAGGGAACCATGGTCAAGCTCTCGCTCCACCCTTACAGCCTTTCAAAGAGGGAGTTCATCAGATGGGACGGCGTAAATGCGGACGGAACCGTCTCCAGCGACAAACTGAGCCCCACCATCAGCTGGATGGGATCCGGTTATTCGGGAGGAAACGGCTTCTACTGGACCACTCCCCTTATCTGGGACCACCTGCTTAAAGAGCTTGCGGTTAAGACCAAGAAAGACACTTCCGAGCAGCAGACCGAACAATCCGAGAGCAACGCTGATGTATTCCTGAACGCGGTCGCTTCCGGAGCAGTCGGCGACTCCGACATATTCAACAGCGAAGACGATTTCTACTTTGACGACGACTACCGTTTCGGCGAGTCCCGCATGGCTGAGGTGTACGGCTGGCTTGTAAAGGACGGAGATAAGGTCAAGGTGGAAATGAACCCCATCTTCTCCTTTGACGGAGACCTGGAGCTCATCGAGCCCCTGGACAAGATCTACAAGGACAGCAAAGACATCTATTCCTTCGTAGCTCTGGATGAGTTAGGAAGGGTCCTGCGCTCCCCCGTGGACGGAAAGTTCGCGGCAACGGAATTCTACGGCGGCTTCTTCAATCCCAAGATGCCCGCAGACAAGAGAGATCAGAAGGAAGTCAACTTCAACTTCAACGCCGAATATCCCAATGATACCCGCGACTTCGCCATCGTTAAGGGCAGGGTCACCGACGACAACACCGACGAAGAGGGTAATTTCAAAGGCGGCTTCGTATGGCAGGCTTCCAAAGACGAAAACTTCTTCGCTGACTTCGAAAAGAAACCCGAAGGCTATCTCAGCTTTGCCGACGTGAATTCGCAGTCCGCCTCCGTGGAATGGGAAGTCTACTATCCGGAAGGCTCAGAAGAACCCTACGATAATAAGGACAAGGCTCTTTACACCGAGGTCTACTACTGCCCCGAGGGAGACGACGGCGAAGCATACTACGTAGGCTGCAGCGAAGATCCCGATTGGGAAGAAGGCTACATCGAATTCCCCACCGACAGCGAGTTCGGCACGAAATGGACCAGGAACGCCTATGTCTGGATCAAGGTCACAAACGGCGTCAACGCTATCGATATCTACTCTGATGAAAATGAAGTGACGGTTTCAAACTCCACCATCGTCCTCTCAGGTTCAGGCATCAAGAAAAAGACCGTCGGGGATCAGACGGAGTACACCGCACAGTGCACCGGCAGCGCCATCACCCCCGCTACCACGGTCAAGGCCATGAACCCCGCCACCGGGAAGTATATCTCCCTGAAGAAGGACGTGGACTACACCGTCACCTACAAGGACAATGTAAATGTCGGATACGCCACCGTAACGGTGCAGGGCATCGGCGCTTACGCCGGAAAGAACACCCAGGAATTCGAGATCGTAAAGAAGGCTCTGGACGGAACGCCGGATGAGATACCCAACGTGAAGTACACCGCCGACCTGGACAGCGCGGTGACAAAGTATCTGCGCTTCAAGGACAAGGCAAATAAGGACCTGGTCTTCAATAAGGACTTCACCGTGATATTCTCCGCGGACGGCGTTGAAGACAAATCCCTTAACAAGGTCATAACAAAGAGCCCCGAGGGAGGAAATACGGTCGTTACGGTCACCTACTCCGGAAAGGGAAATTACACCGGAAAAGCCAAGAAGACCGCAAAGTTTGAGGTACTTCCCGAAACGGCGGAAACCACGGAAATAACTGCCGACAAGCTCCAGATAGAACTTAAGAAGGACATCCTCACCTACACAGGCAAAGCCCTGAAGCCCGGCGTCAAGTCGGTATCCCTGGTAACCTTGAGCGGTAATGTAGCTCTCAAGGCATCCGATTACAAGGTGGTATATTCCGGAAATATCGATATCGGCACAGGCAGGGTGACCATAGTCGGAAAGAAGAACTATGTGGGCACGGGTTACACCACATTCAGGATCGATCCCAAGCCCGTCAGCTCGGTCACCGTTTCCGGACTTAAGAACCAGCCCTACACCGGAAAGACTCTTTCCGAGAATGATCTCTCCATAGTGGTAAAGGCAGGCGGCATTATCCTTACAAAGGGCGTTGACTACAGGGTCAAGAGCCTTACCGGAGATCTCACAAACGTCACCACCTCCGAGGTAAAGAAAGCCGGCAACGCTCCCGCGCTTGAGATAGAGCTGGTCGATGATGATGCCACAAAGAAGTCTTCAACAAGGCCTAAGGTTGTATGGAAGAACTCCGCTAAAAAGCCCGTAAAGAAGACCTTCTCCATCATCCAGACAAAGCTCAACTCCTCCACGGTGACCGTTACCGCGAAGCACAACACCGAGAGCCAGAACAAGGTGACCATCGACGGAAACGTGGTGGGAACACTGCGCGCCGCTTCAAAGCAGGAGCTTTCGCAGAACAAGAAGGCTTACGCCTTTGTCATCACCGGTTCCGCGCCTACGCTCTCAAAGAACGCTCTCCTGTCAGAGGCGGTACAGATCAAGTCCCAGGGATCAAACATCAATCCCGCCGATTACACCATGACCGTGAGCGCAGCAAAGGACGGCAAGCTTGGCACCATCAAGTTCAATGCCGTAAAGGGCAAGGATAAGGGTTACGCCGGATCAAGGACGGTCAAATTCCTGTATCTGCAGCAGAAACCCGAAGAAGATTAATTAAATCCGCAACACACAAGGCTGAAAAAAGCCCCTCCCGCATAACCGCGGGAGGGGCTTTGAGTTTGCAACGAGACACGGGGTTCTCCCCCTGCCCGGATATAAGCGTTTCATAGAAGCGCCTTCACGCACTCCTCCACTTTCTTCATATCCGCAGTGGGCTCAAATCTCGCCACCACATTTCCCTCACGGTCGATCACAAACTTTGTGAAATTCCACTTTA
>JAEELB010000244.1 GCA_016288705.1 Lachnospiraceae bacterium
CCGCGGTATACTGCGTCAGGCGGAAGATGACGAACTCAGCAGGTCTGGAAGGAGCGATACCGATGTTACAGATCAGCCTTCCGTTCATTATGTCGTCCCTCGACATCGTCGAAGGTCCGATCTCGACGAAGTAGCTGCTTTCCGGCGTATCGCCCGCCAGCATTCCGTTTCTCCAGAGTCCGTCCAGGAACCCTGAAATGGAGAGCTGAACACGAAGCCACAGTGAAGAATCGTTAGGCTCGAACACAACCCAGTTGGTATTTGCCTTGATACTCTCCTCCACAAAGATGAAGAGTCGGCGGACGTTGACATACTTGAAGGAGCTGTTGGAGGAAGCCGTACGGGCACCCCATACGCGGATTCCCTGTCCGGGAAGTGCACGGATCAGATTGATCCCTTCCGGATTAAGGATATCCTGCTCGCCCTTTGTATAGTTCACCTTAAGACCGGTACAGAATACCGTCTCATTTGCAGGTGCCTTGTGAACGCCTCTGTTTATATCGGTTCTGGAATAAACACCCATCACCGCTCCCGAAGGAGGAATGAAATCCGCCTTGTTGGAAGAACGGTCAAATACCTGGATCCAGGGATGATACATAGCGGCATAGGTCGAATCAATGATACCGCGATATTGGATAAGATCATTCGTCTTATACATGTCTCCGGGCATATCGATGACCGCAAAACGGCTGCGGGTATTCTCACAGTGACTTACCAGCGCTACAATGACCTCCGGGATCGTAATTCCGGGAATTCCGATCATGCTTACGATGTTGTTCTCCAGAAATGACTGCAGGCCGGTGCGCTTGCCGGGTCCCTTATCCTCTCCGATAAAGGTCGCCGCATTAACGCTTGCCACTGAGCCGTCCGATCCTCCATCTAAGAAGAAGGCTCCGCTCTCATTACCTTCGCCGAAGATTGCCTCTACCGGATTTCCTGTTTCTGTAAGGGCTTCTATCGTAACATTTACAAGCTCGCTGTTTGCAAGCCTTGCTCCGATAAAACGAGGAGAAGACGCATTAAAGCTTAACTCCGTATAGTTTTCCGCATCGTCACCATAACGGACCCCCATGTCCACGGTAACGAGATACAGAAGCGCCTTCGGGATGATCGAAGCGTCCACCACCTCATCAGGAAGCTCGTCCTCAAAGGTAACGGTACGGTCAAAGATCGTCCTGATCTTCGTATAAGTGCCCTCAAATACTACCAGGTCTCCCTCTCTGAAACCGTCCACGCTCTTTGCCACATAGCCCGTTTCGGACTTGGCAATAAGCTGAAGACGCTGCTTCTTGACGGTATTTAAGGTGATCTGGATCTTGTTGCCCCATGTGCCGGGATTTTTTGCCGTAACGGTAATTATCCCCTTTTCGGCCGAGGCTGCCTCAGCGTCCTCGGGCGCTACCCTCATAACAAAGCACCGAGTTCCGCCGTTTGCAAAAAACTGCTCAACGCTGTTGGCTAAAAAGCGGTATTCTCCGTAAGCGAATTCGCTCAGGAAACCGCCGAATTGCTGTGTAAAGCTTTTGAAATTCGTCACAAGCTGCGGAGCACCCTCTATCGGGCCCTTTTCCGCCATGCCGACAAAGCCGGCAGTGCTTGTGCCTACTCCCTCAACGCTCCGTGGAGAGTTATCATACTCTTCCACATATACGCCGGGTGATAAATATTCAGCCATGTTTTTTTCCTTTCCTTAGTTTTTTTATGAGTTTCCTCAGGATACCTGTACCTTCATCTGTCCGGGAAGCGTAATGGAAATCTGTCCCGCATACATGCACATGAGCTTACAATCCTGTGCAAGACATGGTTTTCCTGCGATCAGAACCTTGTTTCCGTTGGGAATAAAGCTCACCGTCTGCGGGATGCAGGGCTGCGGAGTCAGAACTCCGAGCGCTGCCGCGGTAGCCGATGCTACCACCGGGTTTGTAAGTGTCGTACACAATCCGAAGGGCCCTACATTTGAAATGGACGCCGCGTCAAATATTGTTGCCGCCGGCTTTCCCTCCGCCAGCACTGTTGTGTTTTGCGTCACCTTCAACGGTGCCGGTGCCGTTCCGAAGGAGCACATCAGATTTGCTCCCATCGCTGTCAGTGTACTCATTCATTTCCTCCTCTTCACTCATATCGTCTTCGTCTTCGACGGAAGCCTTCTTTGGCTTAAGCACAGCCGGATCGATCCGAAAGTCCTTCAGATCATGCATGTCCACAATCTGAAAATACTCCGTTTCCTCTGAAGCGAAACGTACCGCGTGCGGAAGCATCGCCGCATCGTCCCGGACCCTGAGTAAATAATCTCCATCCTCCGAAACACTTCCATAGATTATCCGAAAGACGGCAGAGCCCTGAACCGTTTCCGCGGAGACCGGATCCTTCAGGCTGACCGACTGAGAGTTTACGGTTCCCGTTATTTCAATTTTTTCATATTTCTTTTTTTCCCTGTCATACATCGCGTAGCAGCCGGGAAACAGATAAACCCCGCCCCCCGTGGCGTTATATACGGTCATCAGATTCCTCTTTGCATCATAAGACTGATAGCTGCACAGCGGTTTCTGCAGGTTGATCGCTTCGATCGATTTAAGAAAAGGAAGATTTCCCTTAAGGGTGACGTGCGACAGACCACCGGGCATGTTCTCCGATGGGATCAGGAACGCGTCGCAGACCGGCATATGCTGGTCTAAAGAAGAGTAGTTTACAGAAACCTTATATTCCTCATATCCGGTTACGCGGATACGCATGAGAAAATCTTCCCTGCCTGTATTGATGAATACATATGTTCCCGCTCCTCTCCTCTCGGGTCGGATCGGCTTGTCATCCTTTAAGAA
>JAEELB010000245.1 GCA_016288705.1 Lachnospiraceae bacterium
CCTCCAGATCGACTGCCTGGTTCACGCTGAGCACCAGCTTCTGGGCAGACAGCGTGATGCCGGTCACAGGCACCCTGCCCGAGGAAACCTTTCCTCCATAGAACCAGAGGTCGGGGTGGTCTTTCAGGTTCAGACGAAGAGCCGGACGGACTACATCGAAAAGTCCTCTGGATCCGTTTGCATCTACTTTGCCCCTGTGATAAACACCTGACGTATATACAACAGACGCATAGAAATAATTACTCTTGACAGGCGCCGGAGTACGAAGCCACCAGCTCTCCCATTCATTTCCATTGTCTCTCCACCGCAGATAACTTGTAGAATCAGCCACACGGGTATTGTCGTTGTCTGTCATATTATATTTCTCATCTGAAGATGAAGCCTTATGCGTGAATTCGTTTTTCAAAAAGCCGTAGGAAGAGTTCATTGCTTCATCTATGGACAGGCAGAATACCTTATCGTAAGTATTTTCCCCTCCTCCCATTTCATATACGGGGTTATCCTTATTTTCCAGAGAGGACACGGTGATCGCTTCCCTTTCCGCAGGGCTGAAGGCATGCAGCAAAAAGCTGTCAGAAGAATAATCCTTTTGATACAGGTTCGAATCCTTGCCATAACCGTTGAGATACGATCTCAGGGTACAGGTTTCCCAGATCACATCATGCCTTGAAGATTCTTCATAATCCGCAGATTCCAGCAGGGTATCGGAGAGAAGCAGGACCTCTCCCGAATCCTTGTCGATGTCCAGCACCCGCCACCTGATGGGATCCCGTGGATCGGTGTTAGTGACCTTGTCGTCTCCGTTCAGGTCCGTCTCCTGCCAGTAATCCCCGAAATATATGCAGTCCCATGTAGTCGTGCCTTCGTTTGTCTCCGGGTCATTGATGTTTGAGAGATCCGCCTCTTTTTTGGTCTGGGAATTGACCTTACCGGCGTATGTCCAGAGGTTTACGCAAGATGAGAGATTGATCCTGATGGCGGGGCGGATGCCATATTTCCACGAATTTTTACAATTCTCAGGCCAGGCATCGATCTCACCGGTACCAAATGCAAGGCATCTGCCATATCCACTGCCTTTTGCTCTCGTTCTAAGCCACCATTTTTCCGCATTTCCAGATTTATATAAATTGACCCTCAGAAGCTTGTTATGTTTTTTTGCTGTATAACCTGTATAAAGCGCCACACGGGTATTATCAATCCCAGTCCGATCCCCTTTAGTAAATTCATTCTTGACAAAACCATAATCCTTATTCATCGCTTCATATGACGACAGGATAAAAACCTTTTCGGTTTTATCATTCTTAATGACAGGTTCATCTTCTCCCCCATAATAGGGATTTTGGGGATTAACCAGATCAAACCTTGTTGTAGACTGTACGGCCTCTCTTTCAACCTGATCAAACGCCTTGAAAAGGAACCCATTTGAACCAGCAAAACCGCTCTTGCTGTTCAGATACCTATCCAAAGTGCTGTTTTCCCACGTGGTACCCGGGTCGTCATTTTCGTTAAACACACCCACATCTATGATCCTGTCTGCCAAAAGCAGAGCATTTCCTTTCTTGTCGATTTCCAGCACACGCCACTTAATGGGTTCCTGGGTGTCCTCTTCGGTAACAAACCCGTCTCCGTTGGAATCCGTATCCTGCCAGTAATTCCCGAAATATACGCAGTGCCATGTAGTGGCATACTCATTGGTGAAAGGGTCTATATAGGTGAAGGGATTGGCGATAAGGGATGGATCCCATTCCCATTCAGAATCCACCTGACCGGCGTAACTCCAGAGGTCAGGATGTTCCCTTAGATTCAGACGAAGAGCGGGGCGGACACAGGTGTCTTTGTCTTCAGTCATTGCAAATTTATATTTATCTATCTGTCCGCTGGTGCTAACCGATGCAATCCTGTCAGTACCGTATCTACCGTGGGATCGCAGCCAATATGAAGTAGGATCTCCCAATTTTCCGGAAGCCATTGCAAAAACATTATAGCCGGGCTTGTTGACAATATATTGAGTACCTACAGACTTGTGAGTGACACAGGCCTCATTGGTGTTTTCATCAGGACCAAATCCATAAGCGCTATCGACAACTTCTTCCTTTGAAAGCAGGAATATCTTGTCTTCAGTAGGGTCTCCGCCCGAAAATGTATCTGTATCCGGTGTTGTGATTTCGGGCTTGTCAGAGATTGCCGCTATCTCATTTTCCTCAAATGCATTACTCAGGAAACCTGTCTCAATGTATTTCTCTTTGCTGTTCAGTTTCTTCCTGAGATCTGACTCTGCCCAGGTGATGGCCACATTGGCCGAATGAAATTCAGATATGTCGAGATTCTTGTCAGAGAGCAGAAGTGCTTCTCCGGTAGCTTTATTAACGCTCAGTACCCGCCATTTAATGGGTTTCTTCGCATCAGCTTCGTATACGCCCGTTTCACCGGTGAACTTGTATAACTGCTTACCGTCCTCATTATAGAAATTGGTTCCATTAGTGGAAACCGTGGTCTGCTTTGAGAAACAGTAACCGTCTCCGTTGGTGTCGTCCTGCCAGTATCTGCCGAACCACACGCAGTCCCAGGTGGATATCCCCGCCGTGGTTGAGGGGTTATTTATCTTATCAAGGATATCCTCCTCGCCAAGCACTATGGGATCGCCCCCTGCCGGTGAAAGGACATCCTCTGCTGATGTACTGTCTCCCGCGGGATTCAGGCTGTCATCTTTAGTTTCATCAGCCTCGGCAGACGAATTAACTACACTCCCCCGTTTTTCTGAAGTGCCCGCCGCAACCGCTGACAGTGGCTGCGTAAGCGTAAGCACCGCCGCCAGCGCGATGGTCGTCAGCCTGTTCATCCAATGCTCTCTCATTCTCTTCCCTCCTTTACGAACAGTCGAAGTCTCCCGCGATAGTCGGCGGAAAGCTCCGTGTTATTGTCCTCTTTGCTCAGGTCAGCGGTCACCCAGCCGTAATTTTTTGAAAACCATGCCTGTGCAGACACAGGCGTAGTATTATATTTTACTGATGGTTTCCTCTTTAGCGAACAGGCTGATGATTATTTGGTCATTTTTCGTGTCTAATCGGTTTCAGGTGGGAAGATAAGCCGCAGAAATGTATGCGGCAGAAGATGTCTGTCCGGAGATCCGAAGACAGGCCGGTTCAGGTGATGATATGAGGGCAGTTCGTGAATTGAGCCTTTGAGAAGACAGTTCAGGTGCCGAAGCCGCACTTCGGCCAGGTGCAGGGTTTGCAGCCCGTGCAGAGCCCGCCCTCGGCATAAGCTTTTATTTCCCTTTTTGTCACTCTTTCTCCGGCAAGGAGTCTCGGCATCACAAGATCGAAGATAGTGGCCCTGCTGTACATGACGCAGCCCGGGAGCCCCACCACGGGAGTGTCCTCCAGATACCCCAGAAGGAACATGGCCCCGGGAAGCACCGGCGCTCCGTAACTTTCAATGCTGACCCCGGCTTTTCTGATCCCTGCGGGGGTCCTGTCATCCGGGTCCACTGACATGCCTCCCGTCACGGCTATTATTTCCGCTCCGGCGGACTTTGCTTCAAGGATCTTCTCCGCGATCATATCCTCTCTGTCGTCGGATAAGAGCCTGCAGATCACGGTGCAGCCCAGGCCGGCAAATTTCTTTGAAAGAATGTCACTGAACCGGTCCTCGATGATGCCGTTATAGACCTCGCTCCCGGTAATGACCATCCCCACGTTACAAGACTTAACGGGATCCACCCAAAGCAGCTTCCCGATGCTTTCCGCTCTCTCCACAACGGTTTTATTTACGTAAAGGGGGATGACCCTGGTTCCGGCCAGCAGATCCCCTTCTTCCACAAGTCTGTCCCCGTGGATCGTTGAAAACATCACTTCATCATCGGAGTTGAGCCGTGAAAGCCGCTCCCTGTCGATCCTGAGAACGCCCCTGACAGAGGAATTGATCTCAACCTTTCCCTCTCCCTTCTTCACGAGCCTCGTATTCACGCCCGAAGCGGAACGCGCTATCCGCTCGCCGGCCTCGTCCTCATGGACATCATCATCAGTGAGTTCCAGCACGTACAGCCGCTCTTTCCCCATGGACAGGAGGACAGGGATATCCTCATCGGTGACCATGTGTCCTTTCTTAAATCTTGGACCCTTGTATTCTCCGGGGATGATCTGTGTAAGATCGTGAGCCAGCACCGTTCCCGCAGCGTCTTTTGTGAAAATGGTCTTCATTGTGATGTCACATCCTTTCTGTATCGCAAATAAGCCCTCATCGGGCGTGTCCGTTCCTGATCTGTCACAGCTAAATGCCGCAGCTGTTCGAAGTCCTCCCGGGTGTCCGCATCCATCACACAGCCGGGATCATCCACGGGAAGCCGGACCACGCTCCCCGGTTTTAAGGATGAAAACGCGCCCTTAAGCCCGTTCCCGCCATTGAAGGAAAGAAGAGTTCCGATCGCCACGGAATCTGTCAGGACCGGATGCCCGCCGCGTCCGCGGTATTCGGGTATGACCACGGACGCGTCCGTTTTCATTTCCTCAAAGAGGGTTGAGACACGGAAAAGAGGCACATCCGAAGGCGTGATAAAAACCCTCCCGCAGCGGTCTCTGAAATATTCAAGTCCCAGCCTGACAGAAGCAAACATATCGTTATTCCGGTATTCACTGTTGTGAAGAAAGACGATCTCCTCAGAAGGCCTTATTTTTTTCAGATCCTCCGCCCTGTATCCGGTGATCACCGCGATCTCACGGACGCCCGCCCTTAGGAATCTGTTGATCACATGCTCTATCAGGGGGGCTCCGTTCAACAGCTTCAGCGGCTTAAACTCTCCCATCCTGGAGGAGAGACCTGCTGCCGTTATGACCGCGCCGTACTCATTTTCCATAGGGCGTCACCGGACGTACTCCAGGAACACTTCAACAACTCCGCCGCAGAATTCACCTTCCTTTGCGGATTCCACACTTCCCAGATCCCTTCCGACAAGCTGCGGAAGATCGGTCTCCCCTGCCAGAGCTTTCCTGCAGATATCAATATAATACATTTCCATGGGGCCGCCGCCTATGGTGTTTATCACCTTTCCGTCTTCACGGACCAGCATCCTGGCCCCCACATCCCTGGGCGCGCTGCCCTTTCTGGACGCCACCGTACAGAGCACGGATCTGCCGGCATAGGCATTGTCGCCGATGAGTTCATTAAGGATATCATCGGGCCAGAGTATGAATTCTCTGTTGTGCCTTTCTTTTATCAGTTCCGCAAGGATGGATACCGCGATCTCTTCCGGCGTATCGGACTTTATGGGAAGCCCGATGGGAGTATGGAGCTTCTCAAAAGCGTTTTCGGAGAACCCCTCAGTTTTTAACTGTTCCTTCACAGCCGCCGCTCTACGTCTCGCCCCCATCATCCCGATGTAGGCGCAGGGCTTATCCAGCACTTCCTTCAGGCACTCCACATCGCACAGATGCTCTCTGGTCACGATGACGTAATACGTGTTCTCATCTCCGGGAATGTCCTTCAGGACTTCTCCGAAGGATCCGCATACCGCCTCGTCGGCGCCGGCCTCTTTTGCAGCTTCGGCGTATTCCGCGCGGTCGTCCACGGCAGTCACCCTGAAGCCGGTCATTTTCGCGATCTTTATCACGGGGATCGATACATGGCCGCATCCCAGGACCACAAGATGCTCCCTTTCTCCCGTCTTTTCGACGAAGACCTTTTCTCCTCCCATCTCATAGATCCCGGATCTGAGGACCGTCTCAAGCTTATCCGCCCATCTGAGGGCCTCTTCTCCGCCCGAATCCATTATCTGTCCGGAGGAAAGCAGAACCCGCTCTCCGGCCCGTTCTCCGGTAAGGACGGTCAGGGTCAGCACGCCGTCCCCCGCCTTTATTTCTTTTATTTTTTTCAGATATTCTCTGAGTCTCATCTTTTTTCAGTCTCCCGGGCGCTTTTTCGCCTGCAAAGCCGTCATACACCGTCATTCGGTCCGGGCGGTGATCCTGAAGGTCAGGGTCCTCGTGCCTCCGTATTTCCCGAGGCCGCGGAGAGTCACCTTTGCGGTTCCCGCTTTCAGGTTATTGCTGTAGGACACCACCACGAAGTCCGTGCCCGGTATCAGGTTCGCGGAACTTCCCTTCTTCCCGGAATACAGAAGGTTTCCGAGATCCTCTTCCGTAAGAGTAATCTTTTCTCCGGTGTAGACCTTATCGCCTATCTTTTCCGACGCAAGTTTCCCTATCTGCTGATCCTTCTCTATGATGCGGTAGGATGCGGGCACGGTGCCTTCGTAGTTTCCGATTCCCGCGATCTCTGCCGTCACTGCGTTCCCGCCGTCCGCTTTCACAAAGTTTCTGAGTTCGAAATCAGTTCCGGCCTTCAGCGCCTTCCCGTCCAGATCCGTTACGGTCACCGAAGGGTTCTCATAGCCCTTGGAGGATCCGGTCACGTCATCCACCAGGATGTTAGAGGAAAGGACTGCCA
>JAEELB010000246.1 GCA_016288705.1 Lachnospiraceae bacterium
GGTTCGGGCCCGCGGTCCGCAGGGGCAAAAACCCGCATTGTTAGGATAAAAACCGCATTTTCCCTCCGGTTTATCCTAACTTTGGCGGTTTGGACCCGCGGTCCGCAGGGGCAAAAGCCTGAATTGTTAGGATAAAAACCGCATTTTTTCTCCGGTTTATCCTAACTTCGGCGGTTCGGGCCCGCGGTCCGCAGGGGCAAAAACCCGCATTGTTAGGATAAAACCGGCATTTCCCCTCCGGTTTATCCTAACTTTGGCGGTTCGGGCCCGCGGCCCGCGGGGGCAAAAGCCCTGCTGGATTTCTGCGTGTGGCTTGCGGCACGTCTGCCTTCTGATATGCTCAGATGCAATACACGTAGTTCTCTTTTCTGGCAACGGGTGCAGCCGCGGGTCCTTCAGCGTAACCGAGGGCGCAGTGACCGATGCCCTCAAAGTCCCCCTCGATCCCGAGTTTCTTCAGGATACTCTTTCCGAAATCGGATTCAAACTCTTCCTTTGCCCTGTGGATCCATATTCCGCCTACGCCGAGACTTTCCGCGGCATTCAGAAGATTCCCCATGACAAGGGCGCCGTCGTACACGTGGGTAGCCACCGCTTTATCCGCCAGCACTATAAGGATCACCGGCGCGCCGTAGAACGGATCAAAGCCCTCATCCCATCCGCCGATCTTCCTGTTTTCTTCGGAGATCTCATCCCGGAGCGCCTTATCCGTCACTGCGATAATGATGGGGCTCTGCTTCCCCATTCCCGTAGGCGCATACGTCCCTGCCCTGATTATGGCTTTGAGTTCCTCCTCCTTCACCATATCGGGCTTAAACTTCCTGCAGCTTCTCCTGGTTTCCAGCACCTTTAATGTTTCGTTCATCACAGCACCTCCTTAAATCGTTCCTTAAACTCCGTTTTCAGCAAGCACTCTGTTGATGGTATTCAATACCCGTTTCTTATCAAGGCTCCATTTCGGAGCGATCAGAAGTCTTCTCGGGCCATCGCCCGTCATCCGGTGGAGGACAGTTCTTTCAGGAAGGATTCTCACGCATTCGGCAATGAGTTCAGCATATTCCTCCAGAGTCATCATAGGGAAAGGTTTTCTTTTGTATTCTTCCCCCATAGCCGTGCCGGACAGCACCTGAAGCATCTGAAGCTTTATCCCGTCAAGAGGCGGGTCCAGAGCCGCAAGGTACCTGACGGTGTCGAGCATATCCTCTCTGCTCTCCCCGGGAAGCCCGAGTATCACATGGACTATGACAATAAACCCCTCTTTCTTCAGGCGCCTGTAGGATGTTTCAAATACGGAAAGATCATAGCCCCTGTTAAATGCACGGGCTGTTTCATCGTGAATGGTCTGAAGCCCAAGCTCGATCCATACGGGTTTTATTTCCCTGAGTTCGGACAGCATGGCCATGATCTCATCACCCAGACAATCCGGCCTGGTGCCGAGAGAGAGCACTGCAACATCTTCTCTTGAAACGGTCTCCAGATACAGTTTTTTCAGGCGTATCGGGTCGCCATAGGTATTTGTAAATGATTGAAAATAAGCGATGAACCTTTCAGCATCCGTCTTGCCTGCGATCCTTTTCCGGGCCTCGGCAATCTGCTCGGAGACAGGGGCGTATCCCGCAGCAAATTCCCCCGAACCGCCTTCGGAACAGAAGGTACAGCCTCCGGTTCCCACTGCGCCGTCCCTGTTGGGGCAGGTGCAGCCTGAAGAAAGTGACAGTTTGTAGACCTTCTCACCGAACTTTTCTATCAGATATTCCGAAAGACGCTTCATGGACACCCTCCGGCTCCGCAGCCGAAATCATTTGAGTATAAGGGATTTACAGATAAAAGCATTCCCAACCGGGATTCCCTGAGAAGATGAGCGAAATTTTCGAAGATCATTTCACGATCACTTCGCAGTACGCCGGGTTATAGCCGCTCGAATCGGTCCCCTCCTCATCCCCCGAAGGCGATCACACTTCAATCCCATCGATCGGCCAGCATGGCCCAGCTCTCTCTGTGCCTGTTCCAGATCGACACAAATTCCCCGATCTCCAGAGGGCATGGCTTCTTTCCGCTTTCTATGGTGACGCTTGGCTTGTCCAGAGAGAGCTGTACCCAATCACCAAACCCTCCCAGATTCACGTTATACGCTCCGTTCGTATTTACTGTATCGTATTTAATATGTGATTTAAACAGTTCGGAGAGCTCCGCTGACCTTTCAGAGTTTGAGTCTTTATTACCTTTCACATCATAGTATATCAGCTGCCCCATGGAATGATAGCTCACAAAGCATTCATAATCGTGCCTTTGGGCGTAGTCTCTCAATGCGGCAGTTTCGGGTTCGGATACAGGACCATCGCCCTTGTAGCTTCCGTAGGAAGGCCATGACTTCAGATCGATATCCGCCCATCCCGCGTCGAAATTATTATTGATATCGACGCCGTTTGCATTTGCCTTCCAAATGGTCAGATACTCATCGAAGGTGATCTCACGGGGATTGCCGCTCTCAGAGAGCACAAAGCCATCCTCCTTATAATGATCGCTCCAGTTATAGTCTCCGTTTGTATTGATCTCATAACACAGATTCTGCCTGTCGATCTCATAACAGCTGTACAAAAAATCCCCGAGATAAGGGTTGTTCATTTTCTCTGTCCCGAACTGGCTGATGGTCACGCCGTCCGGATTTGACATGGGAATGACGTGGAAAGCGGTTTTTCCGAATAACTCTCTGTAGGTTTTGCCGTTGTACAGTCCGTCATCATAGAAGGCGCAGTAATACTCGGTCATTTTCATCATAAGCTGGGAGTTCATGTACTCCCTGCCGTGAATGCCCGCCTGCAGCATCACATGTTTTTCCGCATCGGGATCCCCCAGGACGAGAGCAAATATATCCCTCCCGTCCACGCTGGTCCCTATGATCTCCTTCGACAGTCTGTCCGGATACTTTGAGACCAGGGCGTTGATATCTTCAACCATATCTTCATAGGTATACATTGCCCGGTCTGCGTGAACTATATCAAGAGCCGACTCATCATAGGGGAATCCGGCTTCCACGCAGTAATCCGCCGAAACGTAACCTTCCATTCCTGAATCCTTCACCTTCACCCGAAAATAATCCGTTTCGTCTTCATTCAGATGATCACCGATCCATTCCACAACTGTTCCCGCAGTCAGTTGTGCGATCTCGGCGCCTCCCTGATCCGGCTGCTCCCTGAGAGATATGTATTCCGCGGGAACACAGATCAGATACCTGTGCTCTCCCTCCTCTTCCGTCTCTTCTCCGCTCTCCGGGTCAGCCGTGCTTTCACTTTCTTCATGGCTCTCAGACGGCGCTTCCCGTGAAGGCAGTTCGGAAAAGACAGGCTCGGGCTTGTCATTGTCAGGAATATTCCCGCACGCAGACAACCCCACGGCCGCGATCATCATTACCACAGGCAAGATGAGCAGATATGGGCGTAAACGGCTATCCCGCATCACGGTTCAGACTGCCTGTCAGGGTACGGCAGGGAATCCTCACAAAGTTCACACCAGATCAGCGATCTCATAGATCAGCCTCTCCGTGGCTTCCCATCCGAGGCAGGGATCGGTGATGGATTTGCCGTAGCACCCGCCGCCCGGCTCCTGAGCTCCGTCCTCGATATAGCTCTCGATCATAAAGCCCTTAAGGATGTGGGCAATGCGCTCATCATGACGAGAGGAATGAAGCACTTCCTTCACTATCCTCCTCTGCTCAAAGGGATTCTTGTGGGAATTGCAGTGATTGGTATCCACGATGAGTCCCGGATTGAAGAGATTCATTTCTTCGTAACATTTCCAAAGCCTGACCAGATCCTCATAATGGTAGTTGGGCTTCATGGACCCGTGCTGGTCCGTATAGCCCCGGAGTATGGCATGAGTGTGCCTGTTCCCTTCGGAGTGTACCTGCCATCCCCGATAGATAAAGGAGTGACCGTTCTGCGCCGCGCTGATGGCGTTCATCATGACCTGGTAATCTCCGGAGGTGGGGTTTTTCATGCCTACGGGCACGTTTATCCCGCTGGAGGTAAGCCTGTGCTGCTGATCCTCGACGGATCTCGCCCCCACGGCCACATAAGCCAGCAGGTCATCCAGATACCCGTAATTTTCCGTATAGAGCATTTCATCGGCGCAGGCAAAACCGGTTTCCATAACAGCGCGCATATGCAGGTGTCTGGTGGCCTCGATGCCCTTGAACAGGTTGGGTTTTTCAGTGGGGTCAGGCTGATGGAGCATGCCCTTGTATCCTTCCGCAGTGGTCCGGGGTTTATTGGTATAGATCCTGGGAACGATGAATATCTTTTCCTTTACCTTCTCCTGAACGGGTACAAGCCGCCCGATATAGTCCAGAACGGACTCCTCGTTGTCCGCGGAGCAGGGTCCGATGATAAGGACGAGTTTATTCTTCCTGCCCTCAAATATCGACGTCAGCTCCGCCCTTCTGCCCTGGATTATCTCATTCATTTTTGCGGTAAGGGGATACATCTCCTTAAGCTCCGCAGGTATAGGAAGCTGTCTTTCATATATCATTCCCATGATCATTCCTTCTTTCGTCAGTAATGACAGACGCGGTTTTCCGCCTGCCTGAGGCGCCCCATTTCGACCCTGCAGGGCTGTTCGAGTAAATCTTCAGAACAGCCTGTAGGTATTGAACAGGGGAGCCAGGGTGTTGGAGACGGTGGACATCATCTTGATGAAGATGTCAAGGGCCACTCCCACCACGTCCTTTCTTGTATCGCCGACGGTGTCGCCCGTCACGGCAGCCTTATGGGCAGCAGTGCCCTTTCCTATTACGATGTGGTTTCCTTCGCTGTCCTTTGCAAGCTCGCCCTTTTCATCCATCTGTTTCAGCATACCTGCTTCGATAAACTTCTTTGCATTGTCGAAGGCGCCTCCGGAATTTCCCATGAAGAGCGCCCCGCGGATAGCCACGATGGTGGACCCTCCCAGAAGGCCCAGCACGAATTCGGGGCCGAAGAGGAATCCGCATACCACCGGAGCCGCCAGCGCAAGAACAGAGGGCACCAGCATATGTCTGAGAGCGGCATCGGAAGCCTTTCTTATAATGGATTCGTAATCAGGTCTCGCCTTTCCCTCAAGGATCGCGGGGTTCTCCCTGAGCTGCTTTTCGCCGGCGTCGGCCAGGCTTTTCGCCGCCTTAATGGTGTTGTCGGTCAGTATGGCCGTGAAATATTCTATCAGCGCTCCGCCTATGATGGCGCCGCCTATCACCGAAACTATGACCATGGGATCGGTGAAATCGGAGTGTTCGTAGGAGCCGATGTAGGACATTATCAGAGCGACAGTGGCAAAGGCTGCGGCGCCGATGGCGTTTCCTTTTCCGATGGCTGCGGTGGTGTTTCCGGTGGCGTCGAGTTCGTCCGTGATCACGCGGACCTCCGGATCCAGATGGCAGCTTTCCGCGATACCGCCCGCATTATCGGCTACGGGACCGAAAGCGTCGATGGACACCGTGGTCCCTACAAAGCTCAGCATACCGAGAGCTGCGATGGCTATCCCGTATGCTCCGCAGAAAGTGCCGGAGAGGATCATGGAAAATACTATCACCAGGACCGGCGCAAGCACCGATCTGGATCCTATGGCGTCTCCCTTGGTGACCACGAAGGCCTCGCCTTCCGTAGCCATGTACGCCAGGGACTGAACATGTCTGTATTTGAAGCTTGTGTAAAGCTCCGTGAGCTTTCCGACGGCAACGGAACTGACCATCCCGGTCATAGCCGCCACCCAGGGTGAGAACCACCCAAGCTTAAAGGTATCCGGCAAATCCGCATTTCCGAATATCGCTCTGGCGGCAATGAGACCCACTGCAGCAACAGCCACCGCCGAAACATATGTGGCGCTGTCCAGTTCTTCGGCAGGGTCCACATCCTCCAGGGAGACCTCGGTTTCCACCCCATCCACCATCCTGATCTGCTTGCGGTTCTTGAGTATGATGAAGTTCACGCCCAGAACGCTGGCCAGCAGGCCGCCGCCCGCCAGTATAAAGGGATAGATGCAGGCCTTGATGAGCATTTCGGCGTCCTCTCCGAAGACCTGTGAAGCGATCAGTATCGTCGCCACGGGCGTGGCCACAAAGGATTCAAGGAGATCCGAAACATTTCCCGCGATATCGTTCACGCAGTCCCCGATAAAATCCGCTATGGTATTCGGCATGCGGGAGTCGTCCTCAGGCATGTTGTGCACGTTCTTTCCCACAATGTCAGCGGAGATATCCGCAGCCTTGGTATAATTTCCGCCTGCAACGCGGTTGAACATGGCCACCAGGGAACAGCCCAGGGAATAGGTGGTCATTCTCATGGTGAGGGGATTGCAGGTGGAATCGAAGGATACTCCGTGGATCAAAGACAGGATCCCGGCGCTCTCGGCTGAAGGATCCACGCCGCCGGAGATCAGCCAAACCAGGCACGCTCCGAAGAGGCCGAAGGCAGGCACCGCGAATCCGCTTATGCTGCCGCTCATAAGGGCTATACGCACAGTACGGCTCATGGCTCCCGTCACCCTGGCTGCATTTGCGGTCCTTACATTTCCGTAAGTGCCGCCTCTCATACCGATTATGCAGGCGCAGCTGCTCATTGTGGCCCCCAGGATAAAGGTGAGGCCGGACATCCATTCCATCACGAAGGAATAGATCAGGGCTACCACTACCACCGTGGGAATGATGACCCTGTATTCACGCTGTATAAAGGTCTTCGCTCCGTCGCGGATGATCTGGGCCAGTTCCTTCATGTCATCCGTGCCCTCGTCGTGATCCTTGAGATCCTTGAAATTGCGGTACAGGAGCACGAAGGTCAGAAGCGCGATCGCGATCACTACCAGAAATACTGTCATTTGAGATACCTCCTTATAAACTGCTTGTTGCGGGGATCGGTCATCGGGTCGGTTTTTTCAGCACAGAGAGACAGTATAACACAATTTTTTCCTGACAACTACCGCAGAAATGATCTGACTCCGGGCTATCCGGTTTAACGCGCCATCATTACCTTGCAGTAGTCCTCTGACTTTTCTTTCATGACGGAGAAACCTTTATCCAGTTCCTCCAGAGAATACCTGTGGGTGATGAGGTTTTTCGGGTGTAGTGAGCCCGCGGAGAGTCTGTCCGTTACATACCGCCAGTCGTCCCGGGCGTCCTCCGAAGGACCGCCGCCCAAAAAAGTGGAATTCCAGGTGCCTCTGACCGTCAGCTGGTTTCTCAGGATCTTCCAGTAGGTGTCCCGGGAGAGAGTCATGTCAGAGTGCGGATTTCCCACAAGGATCACCCTGCCGCCGGGGGCAGCCGAATCAACTCCGAGACTTACGCACTCATTTCTGCCCACGCACTCAAAAAAGACATCCGCATACCCGGCATTATCCGTGATCCATTCAAGAGGATCCGTAACGGAACTGTCGCAAAAGCGGTCTTCCCGCACCCCCAGAGAAAAAGCCCTCTTCTTTTGGCCGGGTTTATTTCCGATCACATACACATTGTCAAGGCCCCGGTCCTTGAGGAACATGGTCAGAAGCAGCCCGATGGTCCCGAGGCCGCAGACGACGATCTTCGGATCCCTACCGAAAGGAGCAGCATCCTCATTAAACGCCTGCCTCACAGCGTGTACCGAAACCGCCATGGGTTCCAGCATGGCTGCCTCCTCAAAGCCCACAGTCTCCGGGATTTCCATCAGATCATCCGCAGGCACAGCCACATATTCCGCAAAGGCTCCGTCCCGTCTGGACCCGATGTAATCGTAATCCCTGCACATCTCGGGATGTCCGTTCCTGCAAGGGCCGCACTTTCCGCAGGGTATCAGGGGAAACACCCCGACTCTCTTTCCCAGCCACTCTCCGGAAACGGATGAGCCTGTTTCCTCTACCGAGCCGGAAAACTCGTGTCCGGGGATCAGCGGCATCCTGTGGGCTCCCGTGATGTAGATGCGCGGGATATCGGAGCCGCAGATGCCGGCGGCCCGCACCTTTACAAGAACTTCATCCGCTTTGGGAACAGGCTTCTCAGTTTCCCTCAGGGAGATATCTCCGATCCCGTTCAGAACCCACGCTTTCATTATTGTTTCAGGCTCCCTCCATTATCCTGACAAACCTGTCCAGGTCCTCATTTGTAGTGATCTTGAAGTTTCTCTCATCCCCCGGCACGGTCACTATATCCATCCCCGCCAGCAATGCGGGCTCCGCGGAACCGGAAAGACGGAGGAGTTCTTCCTTTGCCGGGGCTTCCATCGCGGCCAGGTATTTCCCGAAAATAAAAGCCTCAGGCGCCTGTCCGGCCAGGACCCTGTCCCTCTCAAGCCTGCCTGTGAGAGAGGCGCCGCCATCACTCAGGTACACCGTGTCCTTCATGGGAAGCACCGGCACCGCGCCGTCATGGCGCGAAACCGCCTGCAGCAAGCCTCTTATCAGCTCATCTGAAGTCAGGGGCCGCACCGCATCCTGAATGATCACAACGTCATCATCCGAAAGACACTGTTTCATATCCCTTAAGCCGTTCAGGATCGAGAGCTGTCTGTTTTCACCGGGCTCCGAAAACCCGCTCAGTTTCGTAACGTCTTTAAGTTCTGCGGTCAGAGTTTCACGCCAGTACTCATCCGCCACCACCCGGACCGCATCTATCTCATTTACGGCCGAGAGCTTACGGATGGTATGGGATACTATCATCTGTCCCCGGACCTTCAGATACTGCTTGGGGACCTCCGAAATGAGGCGGGTTCCTTTACCGCCGGACAATACAAGGGCTGCGGTCATCAAATATCCAGCTTTCTGATCTTTTGTATGATCTCTTTATAGGGTCTGCCCTGCCCGAAGAGGAGCGTGGTCCCGAGGACAAATCCCTTCACGCCTCCCGGGGCAAAGGTCTTTATCTTGTCGGCGCTGCAGGCCCCGTCCCAGTATACCTCGAAATGCATCTCTTTCTTTTTCTTCAGGAGCTTGTCGAATTTGGAACGGACGTATGGCATGAACATCTGTCCCGCATTGCCGGGATTTACGGTCATCACAAGGACCTTGTCCACTATCTGCAGCATCTCATATACATTTTCCACGCTGGTGCCGGGATTTATGGCTATTGCCGGAGTGATGCCCGCGTCGATGATCTTCTGAAGGGTGGTGGAAGGGTGATACTCCGCCTCCGGATGGATGTATATGGTGTCCCCGGGTTTCAAGGCCCTTATAAAGAGCTCGATGGTATTGATGGGATGCTCCACCATAAGATGGACGTCCAGAGGCTTTTCAGTCAGGGATCTGATGCAGCAGAGGTCGTTAAGGGACATGGCGAAATTAGGCACGTATCGCCCATCCATGATGTCTATATGAAAGGAGTCGATCCCGGCTTCATCAAGATCCCGAACCTCCTTTTCCAGATGTCCGTAGTCGGCGCACATCATCGACGCCATCAGTTCAAAATACGATCCGTTATCCATTTTCCGATCTTCCTTTCTCCCGGGGCGGATGATGCCCCGTCACTCACTGCTGCGGCGCTGTACTGCTCCATCCCTTCGAGTACACCCGCCTCTTAATCGATTCGATGCTTCATCTCTTCGGGGTCGCCTGTTTCTGCCGCGCTTTGCCTCATTCCCCCAGAGATCCAAAGTCCCATGGTCACACATCGCAGTTCTGTATCATGACAGGTTTTCCTGTCTCCTTAAACAGCCATACAACGGAACTGAGATCGCCGTAATAGGCGTCGCTCACCACTAAGGCCCTGTCCAGATCCGGCGAATCATCATATATCCCCCAGCCCTCTCTCCTGTAGCTGTCCACTATTTTTCTGTATTTATCCGAAAGCTCCGGAGTCATTGAAGCGATGGTGGCCTCCATGAGGGGATGGGGGCGCCAGAGCAGAGCCACCTCACCGGCGTTTTCCTTAAATACCTCCAGCACCCGGCAGATCTTTTCGATCATGGCCTCCCTGTTCGCAAGCATTGCAGTGACCACGGTATTGTAAAAGATCATCTTCTTTCTCTTCCCGTCCGGCTTTGAGATGACGGAAAGCCAGTCATCGGGCAGACTTATATCCGACTTCATCATTTCTTCCAGCCGTTCGATCTTTGGGGATTTCCCCGCTTCGATCTTGTGTTCCCAGTAGGAACGCGTCTTTTCTCCCGTATACCTCGTCATCACGTCAATGTAGGCCTTCCTCCATGCCTCCGACTGAACGATGACGCGGTGGGCGTTCATCACCCCGGGCACAGTGATGAAATGCTCGAAAGCGCGGACAGTCTGCTGATCATCGGGATCTATCTCCTGCAGGAAGAAGTATGGTATGTAAATAAGTTCGTCCGTAAGGTTTTTAAGTCTTGATGAATAATAATCCGGATGAATCGTGGTCACGTGATTGGCTTCATCATAGGGGTTGTGGATATAAATGGCCTCAGGATGCTTCTCTTCCGGATCATAGCTTCGGTAATCCGTAACGGGAACGTGCTCTGGGAACAGGTCGAGCTCATAATGCATCTCCCGGACCGTGCCGTCGGGGTTCTTGTCGAAATAGGGGATGGGGACGACGATGGCCGTGACCGCAGGGTCTCCGGATATCTTCTTCCAGACGGATTCCAGGGAATCCCACATGGAGGCCTTGTAAGGCAGGAAAACCACTTCGCGCTGTGTGGGGATCCGGTTCATGATCCCCTCCGAAACGCCTTTCAGGATCAGGGACAGCTTTTCCACGGCATCCCGGAGGCTTAAAGCCCTGCCGCCATTCAGCTCTTCACTGAGTTGCCAGACCGCCTCGCAGTATTCCTCCAGCAGATGCACTTCCTCCGTGCCCTCGCCTTCGGAAGCTTCTATGGCCTCCCCCACAGTGACGGCGCCCTGCTGGCACTGGCTGAGGGTATCCGCGGCATTAGCGGCATCCCCTTTCTCTATCAGATCGATAAGCTCCCCATGGGCTTCTTCCAGAACATTCAGGATCCCGAGGCACCGGTCTTTCACATGTTTTCGCAATAGTGTCTTCCCTCCGGCCAAGTCCGACATCCGGCAGGCGCTCGAACCGTCATATCGTCACGTTCTTCATCTGCCCTGAATGGCACTTTCCACGTAACAAGTTACCATATCCCCCCGGGTGTGGCAAGGGCTTGGGGAGGGGGACAGAACCCTGTCTCAATAATGTACTGGTTTCCCGTAATCCATTTTACCTCCCAAAGCCCAAAGAACCTCTGATTCCGCCTCTATTTTACTTATTGCAATCACAGTCTCATGTGTTATAATATGAGTGTGTACATGTTGTATGTACAGTTGAGAGGAGGGCTTGACCATGCTGACCACCCGCGTTTTTCAAAACGGAAACAGCCAGGCACTGCGCATCCCGCAGGATCTCAGAACAGATAAAAAGGAGTTCTTTATCCGAAGGATCGGTGATATCTATATTGCCTACCCCACCGACGATCCATGGGCTCCGGCCCGCCAGGTAATCGGTACATTTCCGGAGGATTATATGTCTGACAGGAACCAGCCGTCCTGGGATGAGGTTGCAGAGAGGCTTTCATTGGATGAATAAATGCCGTCATCCGCTCCGATATCACAGCTAATGATGCTCTCCCATGGGCGATAGCATGACACCACGAAAGGGACCGTAATGTACCTGCTCGACACCAACATCTGCATATATGTTATGAAAAACACTTATCCCGCTCTCACACAGAAGGTGTTATCATATGATCCATCCGACCTGTGCATTTCATCCATCACAGTCTTTGAGCTGGAATACGGTGCGGCCAAAAGCAACCGGAGCGAAAGAACCAGGCAGAGCATGCGGTTGTTCCTTGCCCCATTTAACATCCTTGATTTCAGCAGCAGTGATGCTGAATCTGCCGGCATGATCCGCAGTTATCTGGAAAAGCAGGGAAAGATCATCGGTCCTTACGATGTCCAGATTGCCGGACAGGCTGTAGCGGGATCAATTGTACTCGTCACGCACAACACAGGTGAATTCAGCAGGGTCCCGGGGTTGATCACAGAGGACTGGGTGGTATCCTAAAAGTCGTAAGATAAAAACTCAAAACGATTAATCTTCCGTGGTCCGTTTCTGTATCTTTTTTACAAACAACCCATGATTCATTTCATACATTGGAGCAATATCCATGCAGCAATTAGCAGCAGGTCACCTTTTCTGCAGTCGCTACGTATATATCGCTTTCTCCACATGTCGGATCCGCAGATCCTTCTGATGGTACATGAAGTACAGATTCGTCAGGACCTCTGCCACATAGGAAAAAGCCCTTGTCTCTACCAGTTCCGGCACCGCAGCAGCATAATATTCTTCCATGTATTCAGTTATTTCAAATAACCATCGGCAATAATCACCAAAAACCTGATTCCTTGCGCATACAAGATTATATGTATATTGGAACTTGCCGTACAGAATCTTCTTATAATCTTCAAACTCCAACGGATGCAATGCCTCCAATGCTCTAAGCATCGCTTCCTTTACATTTCCTGTCGTAAACCGCAAAAACTGCGCCATCTCATTCGGATAACAGATATACGGGAGAGGCATGATCGCATCAATATCATCCTTCAGCATCTCAGGTTTAACTAAAAGATGCCGTCTATAATGTTCTATCCCAATCCAATCATGGTTTGTATTCTTCCAGATCCAGTACACAGCGGACATCTCACAGTACATCCGATTCTTGTTTGAGATGTTTATTCCGGTATTATCTTTCACAACTGCTATTGATTTATCGGCTATAGCAGCACCCGCCTGTATTGGAATTTCATAGGAATATAACTCCGGATGATGCTTCAGCGGTTTATCCTTATCATTCTTCACCTCGTACATCGCAAAATCAATATTCTCCGAAAGCTTACAAGAGCATTCAACACACA
>JAEELB010000247.1 GCA_016288705.1 Lachnospiraceae bacterium
ACAAGAAGTATCGACATAAGGCTGCGTCTGATCATTTCATTCATGTGTTGTCATCCTCCCTTTCTCCAAGGACAAATTCCCGCAACTCAGCCCGCTCACGGAACGCTGTACTTTATAACAAAGTCGCCCATATACACCTCGATCTTCGTAGCGCCGAGATTAGCTCCCGCAGCCGCTTTCATTGACAGTTCTACGGTGTATGCGGTCCCTGCCTTAAGTTCCTTATTCAGGGCCACATTTTCAAAGGAAAGATTCTGTTTCATCGAATCATTACAGTTGACAGTGGTCCCGTCAACGGTGACGGTGGTCTTGAACTTTCCGTTCTGATTGGTGATAAAGTCCGCGGATACATCCGTGAGGGTGATATCCTTTTTGGGGGTCACGGTAAAGCTCAGGACAAAGGCATTTTCATTCGCCGAGTAATTATGATTGACATCTGTTTTTGTCTTCCACTTGACCGCATTCTGTATTGTCTTGTCGGAAATGATCTTGGTCTGGTTGACGACTGTCTGTCCTTCGTCCGAAGACCCCTGATAATAAAACAGCCCTTTGGCATTTCCCACAGTAACATCCGAGGAATCCGCAGCAGCAGCCATGCTGGTGGATTTGTTCTCAGTGTTGAAGAATAATATGGACGTTCCTCTGAACGGGATCACGGCATAACTTATCTCTCCCGTATCAGCTATAGTGAGGCTGATCTTTGCGGTGTTGGCGGAGCTGTCCTTCACCGTGACCGTAATGGTGTCGGCGCATTCGGAGAGGGATGTGACGGTCACGGAACCATCCCCGTTCACGGTTACCGAAAGATGATCCTTCAATGACTCGGGGCTCACCGTGAAGGAAGCTGCGGTCAGTCCCAGTGCCGCAGAGGTTATGGTCACTTCTTTCCCTTCAAAATCTTTGGCCTTAGTCACGGCGGGGGTGCCCAGTCCTCCGACGCCGTTCCCGATGGTGGATATCACGATATAAGCTCTGGTCTTCCCGGCCTCCTTTCCCTTTACCGTAATGGTGATGGGGGTCGTGCTCACGCCTCTCGATGTAAGGGTAACGGAACCGTCGGCGTTGACTTCGGCTTTCACGCAGTTCATTCCGGGATCCGTGCTCGTGACAGACTCTGCGGTGATCCCCAGCCTGTCCGCGGTGATGGTGACCACATCGGGAACCCATTCCTCTTCCTCGCTGTCCTTTGATTCTGTCACCCCTTCATACTCCGCATCTGCGGGCACTGAAACAAGGCAGGTCTTATAAGCCTCCAGCTTGTCCTTAAGGCCCTGGTTCAGTTCGGAACTCTGATCATCGGCCTCATCGTCAAACTCCCAGGAAAAGTCTCCGTGTTCCGTTCTTCCGGCAAGGGCCAGCACCTTTTCCCTGGCCTGATCCGGATCGTCGGCGGTATAGCTGTAGAAATCCTTTGCGGTGTCAAAGTTGCTGTAGTAGTTTGCGCCGTTGAGGGTGGTAACCGTCTGGGGGACGGTCTCGCTTCTCTTTCCAACCTCGTAAGCGTCAAAGTGCTGGCGGGTATTGAGGGTCGAGATGGGCTTGGCTTCGCCCTTTACGAGATATGAGGAAGCCCCGTAAGGGAGATAGGTATTATTCCCCTCCATTTTGTTGTTATACGCTTTTATCATGCCGCCGGGAGCAGGCTTCTTGTCCGTTGTCTCAAAGGTGCCGCTGCCTGAAGGGGATTCCGTCCCGCCGCAGATATCGGTCCCCTGCTGGGAAATGAGCATGGGCTTCCCGCCGCTCCTGAAATAATTTCCTTCCGCAAAGATGGAGCTGGCTTCGGTCGCGCCTATCCCGTATTTTGAGTTGCCGTCGAAGTAATTGTTGTAAACGTGGGCGTTGTAGAACCTGGTCCTGGGGTGTCTGCTGTCGGAGTGATCGAACCAGTTGTGGTGGTAGGTCACATACAGCGCGTTATCCCCGTAGCTCTTATTATTCTCCGAAAGGCCCAGGAGGATGCTCTTTCCCGTATCCCAGAAATGATTGTAGGAGAAGGTGGCATGGTTTGAGACCACGCAGTCCATGGCTCCGTCTCCCTTTTTCTGGTCGCTGTCCGCTCCGGGTTCGCCGTAAAACAGGTCGCAGTTGTGGATCCACACGTACTCGCTCCCAGAAATGGTCAGGTCATCCTTTTCCTCGGAATTGCTGTTCATGACGGCGATATTCCTGACCTCCACGTATGACGCATTGCTGCAGGCAAGGGAGATCCCGTTTACCGCAGCGTCGTTTCCTATGCCCTCAAGAGTGACGCCGGTCCCCCGCTGTTTATTGTTCTTGACCACTATTTCGGCCTTTGGCGCGGACTTAAGTCTCGTGATGCAGCCTATCATCCTCACGTCCAGGGGATGAGACTCATTTCCCTGGCTGTAGGCGTCCAATATGTTCTGGAGGCCGGTCTTCCTGACCTTGACGCCCTCCTTATTTGTGACATACACATATACGTCGTCCTTATTTTCTTCGGTGACGTACAGCACGTAGGCGTTGTCCTTAAGCGTGCCGTCC
>JAEELB010000019.1 GCA_016288705.1 Lachnospiraceae bacterium
CCCGTGGTCACCGAGAAGCACACCTACATCGCTCCCTTCGTAAATACGGAGGTTCCCCACTATCTGGTCATAGAGGACCGCTTCCCCAACGGAAGGCCTCCTCTTGACGACGCCGAGGGAGTGTTCCTCACAGACAGGGATACCGTGAACCTTTCGGAGAGAATGAAGGTCACCACCTGCCTGAATCCCTTGCACACCGCGCTCGCGGTCTACGGGTGCGTCCTCGGTTACGAGACCATCGCAGACGAGATGAAGGATGCCGAGATCGTAAAACTGGTATCCGGCATCGGCTATGACGAAGGCATGCCCGTGGTCATTGACCCCAAGATAATCAACCCCGAGCAGTTCATACATGAGGTCATCGACAAGAGGCTTCCCAATCCCTACATACCCGATACGCCCCAGAGGATAGCCATGGATACGTCACAGAAGGTGGGGATCCGTTACGGCGAGACCATGAGGGCCTACAAGAAGGACGGAAGCAGGGATCTGAATACGCTTACCTGCATACCTCTTGCGATAGCGGGATGGTGCAGATATCTCCTGGGCGTGGGCGACGACGGAAAGGAATTCCAGATCTCACCCGATCCCATGCTGGAAGAGCTGCAGGGCTTCCTTAAGAACGTGAAGCTGGGCGATCCGGGCTCCGGCAAAGGCGCTCTCAAACCCATCCTTTCAAACAAGGAGATCTTCGGATCCGACCTTTACGAACTGGGCGTCGGAGAAAAGATCGAGGCCATCTTTGAAGAAGAGATCGCAGGCCCCGGAGCGGTGAGAGCCACCCTGAAGAAGTATCTGGACTGACGGCCGTGAACTCCGGCCCGGGGAGTTCATCCCCGGAACCCGGCATATGCTCATGCACAGAAGATCATCCCGAGCACAGCGAGGGATCATTACAGATAGGAGATAATGATGAAACCATTTATGGACAAGGATTTTATCCTCCTGAATGACACGGCGGTACACCTCTTTCACGATTATTCGGAGAAACTGCCCATAATCGATTACCACTGCCATATCTCTCCCCAGGAGATATATGAGGACAGGCGGTTTGAGGACATCGGTCAGGTCTGGCTGGGAGGGAAAAAACCGGACGGAAGCTACTTCGGAGACCATTACAAGTGGCGCCTCATGCGTTCCAACGGCATTCCCGAAAAGGATATCACGGATCCCGACGATCCTTACAAAAGGTTTGAGGAGTTCGCCGGCACCCTTGAGATGGCCATCGGGAACCCCATGTACCACTGGTGCAACCTGGAACTCAAAAAGTACTTCAAGGTGACGGAACCCCTTAAGGTTTCCAATGCAAAGAAGATCTGGGATCAGGCAAACGACATGCTGAAGAATGATCCGAACCTGACGGTCCGGGGCATCATAGAGCAGTCGAACGTTTACTATGTGGGGACCACGGACGATCCCATCGACACTCTGGAGTGGCATGAGAAGATCGCTGCGGACGACAGCATAAAGACCATAGTGCGTCCTTCCTACAGGCCGGACAAGGCGCTGAACATCGACAAGGACGGCTTCAGGGAGTACATCGGGCTTCTGGCTCACGCCGTAAATAAGGACTCCCTGGACACGGCGCAGGATGTGATTGACGCGGTGGTGGAGAGAGCGGAATTCTTTGCCAAACACGGGTGCGTGGCGTCGGATCACGGCATAGACTTTGTGCCTTACAAGCCCTGCAGCATCGAAGAGGCGGACGCGATCTTTAAGAAAGCCATGGCAGGGGAAAAGGTCACTCCCGAGGAAGCGGAAAAGTATCAGACGGTGGTGCTCCTGGCTCTGGGCCGCGCCTACAAGAGACTCGGCATAGCGATGGAGATCCATTACTCCTGCTCCAGGAATGTAAATAAGCGCATGTTCAAGATCTTCGGACCCGACACCGGCTTCGACATGATAACACAGACCACATGCGCGGACTCCCTTGCGGCATTTTTGAGCGACCTCGATTCCACGGATGAGCTTCCGAAGACCATCATTTTCTCTCTGCATCCCGGCGATAACGAGATAATCGATACGGTCCTCGGACCTTTCCAGAAAGACGCGGTTCCCGGCTATATCCAGCACGGTCCCGCATGGTGGTTCAATGACACCAAGAGCGGCATGGAAGAGCATATGAAGTCTCTGGCGAACCTTTCGCTTCTGGGGAACTTTGTAGGAATGCTCACGGATTCCCGCTCCTTCCTGTCCTATACGAGGCATGATTATTTCCGCAGGATCATGTGCAACCAGATCGGACAGTGGGTTGAGAACGGGGAATATCCCAACGATGAGGAAAGCCTGAAGAAGATCGTGGAAGGGATATCCTTCTATAATTCGAAGAGATACTTCGGAGTGTGAAATCCGTGATTTCACACGATGTGGCAAGAAGGGACGGATTCAGAACCTTGAGGCCTCAGGCGGGGGCAGATCCTGCAGGGGACGCTCCCGCTGCGGATAAAAGCGCAGCGGCACATAACGCCGTAAAAGACACGGCGTAAGTGCCGGCGTTTTATACGCCCCCTTGCAGGACCCGCCCCGCGCCTAATGCCGGGCCATGTCCGGAATCGGCCGAGGATCCGCAGGGATAGTGATCAGAGTAAGAGACGTGAAAAGGAGGAACTGATGGAGGTTAGACATGCGGCGGCTCCGGAAGACGTAAAGAGATACGACACGAAGGAGCTGCGTGACAGATTTTTTGTGGGCGATCTGTTCAAGCCCGATGAGATAAAGCTGGTATACAGCCAGTACGACAGGATCATTGCCGGATCGGCAGTGCCCGTGGACCGGGAACTGAAGCTTACGGCCGGGGACGAACTGAGGGCGGATTATTTCCTTGAGAGAAGGGAATTGGGCCTCATCAATATCGGCGGCGCCGGAAAGGTCACCGTGGACGGGAAGGTCTACGAGGTGGGAAGCCGGGAAGGAATGTACATCGGACGCGGCTCAAAGGATATCTC
>JAEELB010000248.1 GCA_016288705.1 Lachnospiraceae bacterium
CTGTTGCGGGAGCAGCGAATAATAAGACTGTAAGCATAGGCATCCCTGCCAACATGAGGGACGAATCCAAGGTCATAAATGTGGATATCCTTAACCCCGAGGTCTGTGATGTTGTGAGGGATCCGGAAACCGGCGCTCCTGAACCCAGGTATAATAAGGACGACCGTACCAAAGCGTCAAAGGCGACTTATGAGATAGTGGCGAAGGACGCTGGCGCTGCCTGGATATGCTGGTCCATGACGGATGAGTCTAAGACGGAGAACAACACAGTCACTGCCTGGACCAAAGTGACAGTCACGAAGCCCATGGACGAAACCCTCTCCGTCAATGATTATTCAGAAGTAACCCCCATGGAGCTTTCAGTCGGGGGAGGAGAGCGGATCAGGGTGTATGCCACCATGGACAATACCGATCCCAAAGACCTGACCTTCAGCGTGAAGGGAAAGGGAGTGAAGGTGTCAAAGTCGGGCTACGTTTCAGCCACGGTACCCGGAAGTGAGGCGGAGATCACCGTAAAGTCCGGAAAGAACAAAAAGACCATAAAAGTAAAGGTAAATGAGGATCATAAGGACAGATACCTGACCCTGAACAAGATCACTGCTGCAGTAAAAGCGCCCGGGGACAGCTCGAAAAAGCCCGCAAAGCTTCAGCTAAAGCTTTCTACGCCAAAGAAAAAAGCAGAACAGCCCTCAGTCACATGGTCGATTGAAGAAGATCCTTCCGAAGGTTCCCTTAAGGGTATCATTGACGTGGACGAAAACGGCCTGGTCACGGTGAACTACAGGGCAAAGCCCGGCTGCTACAGGGTAAAGGCGGAAGCGAAAGCCGAAAACCTGTCCGCAGGGGAAGCTTCCTCCGATACCTCCCTGAACGAAGCGTATTGCGAGGTCATCGTAAAATGATCCGCCGGTAACGCCTGAACGTATCCCCTGAAGGAGACAGAAGTGACCATCGAAATCTCAAAAGCCGGCTGATAAAGGCCGGGTGTCCTGCTGCCAAAAAGCTGTCATGACAGGATAAGAAGCCGAAGGGAGCAGAAGAGGATAAGGGACAGAAACTCAGTGAGGTCACAGAGCCGGGAGATCCTGAGCACATCCTCCGGAGACACGTGCCAGATCCGTTCTCCGATGGCGGGACCGTCCTCCGTGAAACGGATCCCCAGGGCTCCGGCTGCAATGCTCACGGTCTGTCCGTCGTTCAGCCCCTTTGCCTTTTTCCTGTAGCCGGAATAGACCTTCAGAGCGTTTTTCGTGTCCAGCTTCAGAAAGAAGCAGGCTTCAAGCATGATGAGAGCCGCTATCCTGGACGGGATGAATTCCAGGTATTCCGAAAGGAACCAGGAGGCGCCCGAAAAACTCCTGAACCGACCGCTTCCCGCGGTGTAATCCCTTAGAGTGTCGGCGGTCTTATAGAAGACCGCAAGGGCAGGTCCTCCGAGTATCATGAAAAAGAGTGGAGCGATGATCTTTGATGAAAGAGAACCGGCCAGATCCCTTACTGCCCGCTCAGCCTTGACTTCATTGAATCCGTTCTTTCTGAGGGCTTCATTTATCCTGACGGCAGTCCTCCTGATGGTGCCTGCGGAAACGGTCAGGTAGAATATAAATGCGGATAATAAGAGCTTCGGAAGCATTGAAAACCGCACAGGCAGAATCATCACACCGGCTCTTCCGGCAAGAAGAAGGGCAGCTGCGGTGATGCCCGTAAATATGGACGTGACCAGGATCACCAGAAGGAGGCCCTTATATTTCTTTCTGTCCTCGCTGTCATCTCCGCGATAAAGGGCCGTTGCGAAAAACGAAATGATCCTACGGGGGAGAGCCGAGGATAAAGGCTCTCTCCCGTGGCCAAGAAATCTGTCGGCTAAAGCGCCTGCGACGGCAGCTGCGCAGACTATGTCAGTGATCGGCATCGGTCTCAGTTTTCCGAGGCAGCATCCTGGAAGGTCTGATAGATCGTGATCCTCTCCGTTTCCGTCTCGGGCATGCCGATGAAGATCGCGCCGTAATTGAAGGTGTCGCCTTTCTTTTCTATCCTGACGATCTCAAAAAACGCGTGGATGACTTCCTTTGTCCATATGGTGAGGAAGCCCTCATAGACTGCTCCGATGGTCAGGGGGACAGGGCACTGGAAACCGACGCCGGTTTTTGAAACGTCATTCACGTCGATGGGCACCTTTTCGTCCTGCTGTCCGTCCTGATCGAGCCTCTTCAGGACGATGTTGGATTTGAGCTCCGTCCTCTGGGATTTTCTTCTCTCGTTTTCTGCCATGTTTTTTTCCTTTCCTTAACTTACTGATCGGTCTGTTCGCTCATGGATCATACAACCCGCCGAAAGCCGGCTGTTTTCATGGATCTATTTCGGTGACGTACCAGTCATCCTTGACCCTGCTGACTGTTACCGAGGGCGCGGGGCTTTCATTTTGTATGACGAAGCTGTCATTGTTTTTTTCGAGCTTCAGCAGATCCAGGGATGAGAGCATGCTTTTCAGGGGATCCGTCCAGTACACGTCTTCGGTAAACTCTGATTCGGATACCTCCTTTTTCCCCGATGTCACGGGAAACATAACACTTGATCTGAATGAGTCGAAATCGTCGAAACTGGCGGCGGTCACGAGATTGGCGATGGCACGGAGAGCTTCCGTGTCTTCCGACGCTGTGGGGATCCGCTTCATTGCCGTGACCTTGTCATTATCATCCACGGTGATCTCTACGCCCATTCCTATCACGATGCCCTCGCTTCCGAGCCCGGACAGGTCCGGCTTCTCCTCGGGGTAGGAGAGGATGACGGATTTTCCCTTATCGGTCTGAAGGACCACCGAGTGCATGGCGGCGTCTATAACGACGCCTCTGTACAGACCTTCGGTATCTTCCGCAGTTTCAGCATTCGTTGCTCTTTCTGCGGTTTCAACGGGCGCCGGAGCGGACTCTTCTGATCCCGCAGGGGAAATGGCTTGTTCCGGCAAAGCTTCCGCAGGCGCGACCGAAGCCTCAGGAGCGGCGGAGGGCGTCTGTTTTCCGCAGCCCGCTGCAAACAGAGCAGGCACCAGAATGAGGGAAGCAATAAGACACGCCTGTTTTTTAATCATTTTCATAGGTCCTCCTGTATATCTCAACAAGTTTCTCTGCCGACTGCTCCCAGGAAAAACGGGAGGCGGCGATCCTGCCTTTTTCCGAAAGGCTCTTCCTGAGTTCCCCGTCCGTAATGAGTTTTTCGATGGAATCGGAGATCCCGGGAACCGAAAGGGGGTCAAACAAAAGGGCTCCGTCACCCACCACCTCCGGCAGTGAGGTGACGTTCGAAACCGCCGTGGGTATGCCATGTATCATTGCCTCCACCGGAGGGAGTCCGAAACCCTCAAAGAGCGAGGGGTAAATAAAAGCGCAGGCATTTCTGATGAGGCTTTCCCTGGTCTCGTTTGAAACGTATCCGGTAAAGATGATGCCGTTTCCCGCTTTTGACATTATCCTTTCGGCATTGTAATCCTTTTTGCCTATGACCACCAGCTTTCCTTCCCAACGGGTCCTTTTCCTAAAGGAGCGGAAGGCCCTGAACAGCCGGACCAGGTTCTTCCTGGGCTGGATATTTCCTATGGTCAGAAGGTACGGACCGTCGACCATTTCTTCAGCGCTGTCGTCAGGAATAACTGCCGTAGGGGCGTCGTAGGTGACATCTATCTTTTCAGGGCTTACGTGAAAGGTGCCGGCTATGTCATTTCTCGAATAATAAGAGACCGTGACAACCCTGTCTGATCTTTTTGCCGCAACCGGAATGAGCAGTTTCTGGGGGATCAGGTCTTTCAGCGAAAAGATCCCCGAAAGGTGCATGAAGCAAATGTCCGCGATGGTCACTATCCTCTTCGCGGGACAGGTGAAGGGCGGCAGGAAATACTGTGTGTGTATGATGTCCAGACCGTATCTCCTGACGATATGCGGGATATCCAGAAGATAACGCAAAAGGACGTTGTCATGTCTGAATCGTACTGTTTTGAGACCGTTCTTAAAACTCCCGCTGAAAGAGCGGGGGACGAGTATGATGATCTCCATGTCTTCGGGAGGGTTAAGGGCGTTTATTATCCCTGAATAATAGGTCTCATTTCCCCCTGATCTGTCCCCGAGCATGTGGGCGTCGATCCCGACCCTGATCTTCGCTACCCGGGAGCTTTCGCCTGTATGTGCGGGTCTTCCTCTTTTCCTCATTTCACACCTTTATCAACGGGTCCTCAGGGCAAGAAAGATAACGGTCAATATGAAACCCGTGGCAAATCCCCCCGCGTGCGCCTGCCAGGCTATGCCGGGCATAAAGTTTATCGCCAGATTCATGAGCAGGGTCACCATGAAGCTCCGGATGTTCAGCACATGCAGCTTTGCCGCTATGATGAAATAAGAGGTTATGAGACCGTACAGGCCTCCGGATAATCCGACGCAAAACCTCACATTTGAGGTGAAATACTCGAAAACGCTGCCTCCCACTACGGAGAGGAAGAGGATGGCCGCAAACCAGACCGGTCCGAGGAGAGCTTCCATGAATCGCATATTGTAGAGAGAGTACATGTTCATCGCGATATGCCAGACCTGAATGTGCACAAAGCCCACCGTCAAAAGTCTCCACACCTGCCCGTGGGAGATGGCTACCTTGTCGTAGGCTCCCAGCCTCAGGGCGGTGACGCCCTTGTCCCTCGAGGCTGTGATGATGACAAATATGATGGCGCAGATAAGTATCACGCTGTATGTAACGGCAAAGCTTCTGATCTCTTCGACTTTCATTATCAGGGCACCTCTGTATGATGTACGGCACAAAACGCACAAAGATTATATCATAAGGAGACGGAATCGTACAGAAAAAGATCAGCGGGATACGGGAGGCTCGCTTACGGCGGATATTTCGGACATATAGAATTCTTCCCTGGGGACAGCTATGACCGATTCCTTGCCGTAGAATTCGGCGGTGACGAGATTCGGAAATGCGTTTGGATCGGACACAAGAGGCATATGCATGAAGGGTCCCTGGTAATCGTTCATTTCGGGCACAACGGCGTTGGTTATGGATCTGTCCTCCAGTATCCGGATGCGTTCTTTCATCTGTTCGTTATAATCTCTGAGCTGGCCGCTCATAGCGAATTTTATGCATGTATAATCAACGGTATCATCGAAGAGACGACCCGAGAAAACGATGCAGATAAAGAGAAAAAGGGAAAATGCAGCCAGCCTGAATTCCCGGCCGCCAATGAAACGGGATACGGCCTCTTTCTTCAGAATATATTTCTTCACGAAGCAGGTCAGGTAGACCAGCGAAAGAGTGGAAGTGAGCATGAACACAAAGAAATAGGTGTCGTATACGCCCCCGGAAAAGCCTGAAGCCACGCCCTGACCGGCGTATATCTCCGGCGTGTAGGTGAGACAGTAGACCAGAAAGAGCGCCGGTACCTCGATATACGGCCTGGAAAATGAAACAACATTTTTTTCCTTATTTTCGTCAAAGGTTTCATAAGTGAGTATGATGATCAGTAGAAAATAAAGACCGATAAGAGGAGCGTGGGCGATGTACGCTGCCGGGTCGGTGAGGCCGCGGTAAAGGGCGCCCAAAAAGGTGTTTATTATCCTTCCGGCTCCGGGAGCAAGTCCTGCGCTACCGCTCCTCAGAGCATTTCCCGGAGCTTTTGCGGAAATGATGAAGGACAGGCACAGCAGACCGACGGGAAAGAGGAGAGCCAGACTTTTCCTGATCGTGCTGTGTGAACCGGGACGGAACATGGCCCGGTAAAATGCGCTCAATGATAGGAAAAACATGATTGACCCCGCCAGAACGAATTCCGGGTACCCTGATCCGCCGGCGTAGATAGCCGCTGCGGAGGCTGCTGCCAGCCATAGGATATTTCCGGATTCAAGATAGTCAACGGAAAACAGCAGGGTGGAGATGGCGGCGCCAAAGGAGAGAGTGTATGCCGTTGCGCCGGTGAACCAGAAGATCCCGCCTCTCGGAGACGGCATGAACTGTATGAGGATCAGGGTCATGAGGGAATAGATCGCTATGAAGACGGATATCTTCATCCCGGCTTTTTTTACCAGGAGCTTTCTCATGAGGAAAAATGTGGGCAGAGTCAGGGCGATGATCGACAGGATCACGGTTATGCAGTAAAACCTC
>JAEELB010000249.1 GCA_016288705.1 Lachnospiraceae bacterium
GGATCTATCCCCGTCAGATCCTGCAGGCGTCTGACCATGGTGGGATCGTCGTGTCCCAGTATATCCAGCTTAAGCAGGTTATGATCGATTGAGTGGTAGTCGAAATGCGTTGTGAACACGTCGCTGTCGGACTTGTTGGCCGGATGCTGGACAGGGGTGAAGGTATTGATATCCTCTCCCTTGGGCAGGACTATTATGCCACCCGGATGCTGGCCGGTAGTCTTTTTTACGCCGGCGACTCCCCGGGAAAGCCTGTCCAGTTCGGCCTTTCTCGGATACATATTCCTCTCTTCGTAATATTTCTTGACATAGCCGAAAGCCGTCTTGTCCTGAACGGTGGAAACCGTCCCGGCCTTGAAGGTCTGCCCGGGTCCGAAGATGACCTCCGTATATCTGTGGGCCTTGCTCTGGTACTCGCTTGAAAAATTGAGATCGATATCCGGTTCCTTGTCGCCGGTAAAGCCCAGGAACGTCTGAAACGGGATGTTGAAGCCTGTTTTTTCAAGCTTTTCCCCGCATTTCGGGCATACCATATCCGGAAGGTCCACCCCCACTGAATCGCCGTGGGCTTTTACGGTTTCCGAATCGAAATCGTAATAATGACATTTCGGGCACAGATAATGAGGAGGCAGTGAATTTACCTCGGTTATTCCGGCCATAAAGGCCGTAAGAGATGAACCCACGGATCCTCTCGACCCCACCAGGTAGCCGTCCTCCATGGATTTCCAGACCAGCTTCTGGGCAATGATGTACATGACCGCGTATCCGTTTCCGATGATGGCGTCAAGCTCTGTCTTAAGCCTCTCCTCGACCACTGCGGGGAGTTCCTCGCCGTACAGCGCATGAGCCTTTGAGTAGCAGATATCCTTCAGTGTTTTGTCCGAATCGGGAATGACGGGAGGACATTTGTCCGGACGCACGGGATCGATGGTCTCGATCATGTCGCAGATCCTGTTTGTATTGGTGATGACTATCTCTTCGGCCTTTTTTCTTCCGAGATACTCGAATTCCGCAAGCATCTCCTCCGTAGTCCTGAGAAATAAAGGCGCCTGATCCTCCGCATCATCGAAGCTCCTTCCGGCCATTATTATCTGTCTGTAAATAAAATCCTCGGGGTCCATGAAATGGACATCGCAGGTGGCAACGACCGGTTTATGAAGTCTTTCTCCGATCTCTATGACCCGTTTGTTCAGTTCCTGTATGTCTTCTTCGCTCCTTACCCGCGGATATCTGTCATTCTGTATCAGGAACGCGTTATTCCCCACGGGCTGTATTTCCAGATAATCATAGAGTCCGGCTATCCCGGCCAGATCCTCGTCGCTTTTTCCTTCAAGCAAAGCCTGGTAGAGCTCCCCTGCGACGCAGGCGCTGCCTATGATCAGTCCCTCCCTGTGCTTCATCAGTTCCGTCTTGGGGATCCTGGGTCTTTTTTTGTAATAGTTCAGGTGTGACATGGAGACGAGCTTGTAAAGGTTTACTCTCCCGGTCTCATTTGCCGCAAGCAGGATTATATGGTAGGTCTTCGGCGCATGAAGGATGGCGCTGTAGGTCTCCCTTGCGTGCTTATTTACGGAGGAAAAATCATTTATCCCCATCTCCCGGTATCTGGAGATGAGTTTCAGGAATATTCCCGCCGTGCACTCCGCATCATCCTTTGCCCTGTGATGATCGTTAAGCGGCACTTTAAGCGCTTTTGCTAAATGCTCCAGCCCGAATTTCGCTTTCTCAGTGAGGATATCTCTGGCCATGCCGAGAGTGTCGGCAGTGTCAAACCGGCATTCGATACCGAGGCGTTCGCAGTTCTGTTTTATAAAGCTGTGATCAAAGCCCACATTATGCCCTACCAGCACTGTACCCCTGCAGAACTCCATAAATTCCGGCAGCACATCCTCTATTGGCGGAGCCTCGGCAGTCATATTGTCATTTATCCCGGTCAGTCTCTCTATTTCAAAAGGGATGGGGCGCTGAGGATTTACAAAGGTGCCGTACCGGTCAGTGATCTTCATGTTTTCGATCTTCACGGCTCCGATCTCTATTATCCGGTCCTCAACCGGAGAAAACCCGGTGGTCTCAATGTCGAAAACGACGTAGGACCTGTCTTCAAACGGGATATCATCCTCGGGGGCGAAATCCCCCACATCGTCTACCAGATAGCCCTCCATCCCGTAGATTACCTTGAAGAAATCGGCCCTGTCAGGCTCGGGTTTTCCGGCCTCCCTGCATTTTTCACGTTCTTTTTTGTACAGATCCGAGACCAGATGGAAGGCGTCCGGAAACGCCTGGACCACGCCGTGATCCGTGATGGCGATGCCCTTCATTCCCCAGTCATAGGCTCTCTTCACAATAGCCTTCACATCCGACACTCCGTCCATCTCGCTCATCTGAGTATGGCAATGGAGTTCCACTCTCTTTGAGGGAGCATTGTCCTCCCTGAAGGTTTCGAAGGACGGTATCTTTTTGATCCCGCGGACAGGGAAAAGGGTGAGTTCATGGCTGAAATTGTCCATAGAAACGGCGCCCGTTATCTTTACAAAAGCCCCCTCCGTGATCTCCTTCATGAGGCCCTCCGCCTCATCAGGCTCGGCGAACACTTTCACGGAAATGGAATCGGTAAAGTCCGTGACCGCAAAAATGATAAGGGATTTTTCGCTCTTGAGGGTCCTCTCCTCCACCCCGAAGATCTTTCCTCTGACAGTGATAGCGGGGTATTCCGACGCCACTTTGGACAGGGGGACCGCTTTATCATCGGGAACCTTTCTGCCATAGATCAGGCCATCCGCAGGCTCATTCTTTCTCTTTCTTCTCTTTTCCGCTGAATGTTCGGCCGGGGGGGCCGGGGCCGGGGCGGGAGTCACGCTTTCTTCGGCTGCTCCGGAGTGAGAGCCTTCATCCGGATATTCCGGAACCGGCGCTTCCCGCTCTTTTCTTTCATCCGGCACAAAGCAGAGTTCGGGGGTCACATCCATGGAAAACCCGTCTCTGTACCGTTCTTTGATGAAAGTGCAGAGCCTGTCACCCATGCTCCTGAAGGACGGGATGTCGGGCAGCGAAAACACAAGCCTGTCCCCGGA
>JAEELB010000250.1 GCA_016288705.1 Lachnospiraceae bacterium
ACTCCAGACCACGGATCTGTCTTT
The DNA here is from genome assembly GCA_016288705.1 of Lachnospiraceae bacterium. Lineage (GTDB taxonomy): Bacteria > Bacillota > Clostridia > Lachnospirales > Lachnospiraceae > JAEELB01. The sequence continues at coordinate 25 of JAEELB010000250.1, forward strand.
TGCATCGAACTCAAAGATATCTATCAGCCTGTCCGACAGGAGGAGAGCATTTCCGTCCTCATCTATATCAAGGACCCTCCACTTGATGGGCTGCTTCTCGTCAGCGTAATATGTGCCTGCATTCCCGTTGAAATCATAGAGCCTCCGGCCATACTGGTCATAGTATTCCGTTCCGGTCTTACTCACCGTGATATCCTCATCGAAGCAATAACCGTCGCCGTTGGTGTCATTCTGCCAGTACTTCCCGAACCAGACCGTATCCCAGGTAGTGACGCCGGACTTCGTTACGGGATCATGGAGTTGGGTATAGTCCCCTGTTCCGGCGGGCGCCAGGGCGCTTTCAGCATCGGAAGCACTCTGATCCTGAGCGTTTTCCGATACGGTCGGCAAAAGGTCCCGTTCCCCCGATGTGTCCGGTATTGTTTCGAAAATGCCCGCAGACTCTGTTTCATACGAAGTATCTGCGATCGCTCCGGAAAGCCCGGCAGCATCTGCTCCGTTCCCTGCGTCCGGTGTCTCTGTCTCGAACAAGGCCCCGTCCCTCACGTCAGACAGGTCCTCCGCCGCAAAGACGGGTAATGCCAAAGAAAAGCAAAGTACAGCAGAGAGCAACAAGGCTGTCATTTTTCTCAGTTTATTCTTTCTCATTTTCCCCCTCCTATAGCGTTTTCTTTACGACCCAGTCTCCGAAGACAGTCAGCCAGTCATTCTTCATGGAGATGGGAAACCAGCCGTTTTCCTCACAGAGGTCGTATATCTTTTGCGCCTTTTCCTCACTCCCGTTCTCTCTGACTTCATCATCGCAGCAGACAAAGAAAGCTGCGGTCCTGTACTGCTCATTGCCCATCACGTAATTTGTGATGCTGATGTCTCCGGCGCTGTTCCCGAAAGACAGCACGGGACGCTGCCCCACCTGCTGGGCGATCATCGACACCTTTGTCATCTTCAGATTCTTGGCTGCGATCTTTCCGCTTAGCACAAGCTCGTCCTCATAGCTGAAGACATATTCCGAACCGGCTTTGTCTCCCTGGTTCCTGGCGGACAGCAGTTCCTCTGTCCCGATGACAAATCTGGCCGCCAGTATCAGACTGCCCGTGACAAGCCCCCGCACCACAAGTCTGTCGCTTCCGCTGCAGACGTAGACGCTGAAGCCGTTATCCTGCAGATAATCTATAGCCTGGACCATGGGATGATAAAATGCTTCTCCGAGCCTCATTCCGTCGAAGCAGGGTGAAGGTCTCTCAGCAAAATTCCTGACATACCGGTAAAATTCCCTGACGGTCACACCCTCAAACGCGCGGGCGATGCAGCTTCCGATCTCGACCTCGAACCCTTCGGGAACAACCCCCGTCTCGGCCACTTCCTGTACTGTGTGCGCCATATCTTTTTCATGCTCGTCAGCCTTGTCCCTGTATTCCGGATCCTCCAGTATCCTGTACTTATACAGCATGAAATCAAACCATGTGGGATCGGATTCGCAGAACAATGTGCCGTCCAGATCGAACACCGCGATACGGCTGACGGGAGGGATGTAGTCGGGGCTTTTTCTGTCCGTCACGGCATCCACATACTCTATCAGCGCCTTTTTGGAGGGGGCGTCATCGGCCCAGAGGGACAGCCTGTTTGTTTCCAGGCTGGCTCTCTTTTTTTCAACGGCCTTCAACCTCAGATAGCGCATGCCCAGATCGAACATCAGGTCATCAGCGTCGAGGTTTTCATCGATATTTTCTCCCAGGATCTCGCCGATATTTCTCCTCAATACTTCGTCGAACTCTCTGTCCTTTTCCAAATCCGTTCTCCTGTCGATCACCCCTCACCTCTCATCTTGAGAACAGGCTTCCCAGAGGCTTTACTACGGCCGCAAGGTTGTCTATGGCTTCGTTAAGTGATTTGATGTCGATACTGTTGAGCTTCTCAACCGCCTCCGAAAGAGATTCCGAGTTCTCGGAAGCAATGCTGTTCACCGCATCCGAGGTAGTCTTTATGGATGCGGACATCTCATCGATCTTGTCAAGAGACTCGTTTGCTTTTGAGATCACGGGCCTTATCTCTTCAATGCCTGCGTCCACCTGTTCAAGAGTGCCGTTTACCTGTTCAAGGGTTTTGCCGGCCTGATCAAGCGCCCTTATAGCCGGAGGTATGATCAGAACGGCAGATATCAGGATCACGATCAGAAGCGCCGCCAGCATGGCGGTGATGATCTTCATAAAGCGCAGTTCCTTTATGATCTTATTTATCAGCTCATACTGGTCATAGGTTCCCCTGTTTTCCGGACCCGAAGCCGGCTGAAAAGCTGCCGCCTGAACCGCTTCCGTATCGCCCGCTGCCGGGCCGGATCCCTCAGCGGCAGGCCCGGTCCCGTTCGTGACAGGAGCTGCATCTGTCAGTACAGGCGTCCCCTCCTGCATTGCGGTATTTTCCGTCACATTATCCGTTTTTTCCATACCATCCTCCTGGATCATCCCTGTTCCGGGGAATTATTTTCAAGTCCCCGATCATTATACTATGATGTTTCCAAAAAAAACACAGGCACACCCCGACAGATAATCATCTTCGCCGGGATATGCCTGTGCCTGCTGAACGACCGGATGCTTCAGATCTTCTTGAGATGAACCGCGAAGCCCGCTATGTCGAGATCCGTGTAAATGTTCTGTGTATTGCCTCTGCTGTCGGTGCTCCTGGTGGATTCATCAAAGCCGACTCCCTGTTTTCCAAGGTGATACATGGCTCTGTCCACATTCCAGGTTCCGATGGCGATGTGGCCGTAGTCTCCGCGTCCCTTCGCTCTCATCACTTCAAAGCCGTCTCCCGCAAAGACTGAAGAATTCCCCGGCCTGTAGGCGAATCCGAACAGATCCGAAAGGAGCTTCGCTGTCTTTTCGGCTGCGGAGCTTTCATTCTCATTGATCCCGAGATGAAGGAGCCTGAAGCCAAGCAGTTTCTTGACCGCAGCCCTGCATATCTCCGTTATCTCGTCCCACTTTTCATTATTGATGAGATCCTTCTTCACCATCCAGGTCCCGCCCACCGCAACGATCTGGTCAAAAGAGGCGTACTGCTCGAGATTGTCCGTATTCACCCCGCCTGTGGGCATCCAGTTCAGGGTCTTGTAGGGTCCGGCCAGAGCCTTTAATTTCGCTATGCCCCCGTTCTGCTCTGCGGGGAAAAATTTAACCGTGTCAAGGCCAAGAGCCATGGCCTGCTCCATCTCGCCGGGAGTAGCCGTACCCGGACACATGGATACGCCCTTGGAGATCACGTATTTGGTGATCTCGGGATTAAATCCGGGGCTCACGATGAACTTTGAACCCGCCGCAATGGCACGGTCAGCCTGATCCTTTGTGAGAACGGTTCCCGCTCCCACCACCATCTCCGGCACTTCCTTTACGATGCGCTTTATCGCTTCCTCGCCGGCCTCGGTCCGGAAGGTCACCTCTGCCGCAGGAAGTCCTCCCGCGGCAAGAGCCTTTGCGAGAGGCACGGCTTTGTCGGCGTCGTCAATGGCTATGACAGGCACTATGCCTATATCGTGAAGTTCTTTTACCACCTTGTCCATATTCTCAATCCTTTACTTTAATGTCGTTGTTTTCTTCTTCAGCTGCAAATTTGGACTCATCCAGATTTCCGGGATCCTGTCCGATGTAGGCGAGGATCCCTCCGTCGATATAGACCACCTGGCCGTTGATGAAATCAGATGCGGGAGAAGCAAGGAATACGGCGAGTCCCATAAGATCCTCGGTATGTCCCCATCTCTGCGCGGGAGTCTTTGAACGGATGAAACGGTCGAAAGGATGCATGGATCCGTCAGCCTGTCTTTCCCTTAAGGGAGCAGTCTGAGGAGTGGCTATGTAGCCGGGTCCTATGGCGTTGCACTGGATATTGTACTGGCCGTATTCGGAGCAGACGTTCTTCGTAAGCATCTTGAGTCCGCCCTTGGCTGCCGCGTAAGCAGACACGGTCTCTCTTCCCAGCTCGGACATCATTGAGCAGGCGTTTATTATCTTTCCGCTCTTCTTTTCCATCATATCCGGAAGAACGGCCTTGCTGCAGATGAAGGGTCCGGTCAGGTCCACGTCTATGACCTGCTGCCATTCGCCGAGAGACATCTCCGTCATGGGTATCCTCTTGATGATGCCGGCGTTATTTACCAGGATGTCGATAGGTCCGAACTGAGCCTTCACATCCGCCACGAACTTCTTCACCTGTTCCTCATCCGTGACATCGCACACGGCTCCGTATGCATCTATGCCCTTCGCCTTGTATTCTGCCAGTCCCTTATCTATCAGTTCCTGATTCCTGTCGTTGAAAACGATCTTCTTTGCGCCCGCTTCGGCAAAAGCGATGGCGTAAGCCATTCCCAGTCCGTAGGTTGCGCCGGTGATCCATGCGATCTTCCCGTCCAGCCTGAATTTGTCAAGTATTCCTGCCATTGTATTTACCTCCTCCTTGTTATGTGGTAACCGTTGCTCCGGGAAAAGACCCCGTGAGTTCACCCGTGATCCCGTCCCTTTTATCATCTCAGGCATCACACGGGGCGGCATGCCGCCGTCATTCCCGTGATCCCTGCCCGGATAGCCCTTATTTACAGGAGATCCCTGTTCTCAACCCCGTCCATGTCGTCGAAGGCCTGATTTTCGCCTGCCATGCCCCAGATAAAGGTATAATTCTGAGTGCCGCAGCCGGCGTGTATGGACCATGAAGGGGAAATAACTGCCTGCTTGTTGTGCATGACGATATGCCTCGTCTCCTGAGGCTGTCCCATGAGATGCATCACATAGGCATCCTCCGGAAGATCAAAATACATATAGACCTCCATCCTTCTGTCATGTGTATGGCAGGGCATGGAGTTCCACACGGAGCCGGGCTCCAGATGGGTCATTCCCATGACCAGCTGGCAGGATTCCACCTGTCCCGGAAGTATGAACTTGTTTATGGTCCTGTGGTTTGAGGACTCAAGCGTTCCGAGCTCCACCTTGTTCTCATCCTTTATGATCACCACTCCCTCGGAAGGAGTTCCCTCACGTTTGATGAGGACGGTGGGATAGGTGGTGTGGGCGGGAGTGCTGTTCAGATAGAACTCCGCAGGCTCGGACTTTGATGCGCTCGAAAACGAGATATCCTTTGAGCCGCGTCCGATGTACATTCCTTCCCGGCTTCCCACCTCGTAGACCTTCCCGTCCACGGTGACCTTTCCGGCGCCGCCGATATTGATGAGGCCCAATTCCCTTCTCTCAAGGAAATAATCCGCCCTC
>JAEELB010000251.1 GCA_016288705.1 Lachnospiraceae bacterium
GTGCAGGCTGCTTCGCAGAGCGCCGGGCAGACCCTGCTCGTGAATTCGGGAAAGCTGTGGGTCACCGAAAGGCGCCTGTAAGCCGCTTCCATCTGCCCGCGGTACACGAGATCGTTCACTTCCGGCACAAGGTTTTTCAACGGGCAGCCGGAAGCCATGCCGGATATCATGACCCCCGCCTGGCAGAAGGGGATCCCGCAGTCCATGCATCTGGCCGCCTGTATCTGCTGATCCTTAAGCTTAAGCCTTCCGTGAAATTCCAGGAAGTCCTTTACTCTCTCTTCCTCGGTCCTTACCGCCCCTTCTTCCCTTTTGTATTCCAGAAAACCTGTTGTTTTTCCCATATCTGTCCTCCGAGATCATCGCATCATTCCGAACACTGTGACCGCCTTCAGCCGGGATATCCTGCCTCAGCGGACCACGTCCGCGTTCTTATTTGCAGGGGATAAGTCACTGCCCCGTAAACTTCCTGAAGGCCTCTATCCTCGCAGTTTCGGGATCTGCTCCCGTTTCCATCTCCTTGGCCGTGAGCCTCAGGATCTCCTTATAGTCCGTGGGTATGATCTTTTTGAAATGAGGTATGTACTCATCAAACCTCTCAAGGATCATCCTGCCTTTCTTGGACCCGGTGGCTTCCACGTGCTCGGCGATGATCTTTTGAAGTTCGTCCGCATCCTCCCTGTGGACGATCTCTTCCATATTCACAAGCTGCCTGTTCAGGTTCTTGTAGAGAGTGTTCTTTTCGTCCAGCACGTAGGCCACGCCTCCGCTCATTCCTGCGGCGAAGTTCTTTCCGGTGTCCCCCAGGATCACCACCGTGCCGCCTGTCATGTATTCGCAGCCGTGTTCTCCCACGCCCTCTGCCACGGCGATGGCGCCGGAATTCCGGATGGCGAACCTCTCCCCGGCCATCCCGGCGATGAAGACCTTGCCGGAGGTGGCGCCGTATAAAGCCACATTTCCGATTATTATGTTTTCATCGGGGTCGTAGGAGGCCTCCGGAGGCGCGGCTACTATGAGCTTTCCGCCGGAGAGGCCCTTCCCGAAGTAATCATTGCTGTCACCGGACAGGGAAAGAGTGAGGCCCTTCGGGATGAAGGCGCCGAAGCTCTGCCCGCCGGAACCGGTGCACTTTACGGTTATGGTATCCTCGGGAAGTCCCCCGGGATAACGCCTCGTGATCTCCGCTCCCAGGAGGGTCCCGAAGGTTCTGTCCACACTTCCGAGTCTTACCGAAAGCTCCGCTTTTTCCCCGTTTTCCAGAGCGTTCTTTATTTTCTTTGACTTTAAGAGCACGCTCTCGTCCTTCGTCTTCCGGAGAGCGAAATCGTAAAGGTATTTATTTTCGTGGGACAGGGGTTCCCCTTTGACGTACATGAGTATTCCGGACAGATCGATCTTCTTTTCCCTTTCAGTCAGGCCTTCCTTCACCCTGAGGAGATCGCTCCTGCCCACCAGCTCTTCGACGGTCCGTACGCCCAGCTTCGACATGATCTCCCTGAGCTCCCGGGCGATGAAATGCATGAAGTTCTCCACGTACTCCGGCTTTCCCCTGAAGCGCTTCCTGAGCTCCGGATTCTGGGTGGCGACACCCATGGGACAGGTGTCAGACTGGCACTGGCGCATCATCACGCAGCCCAGAGTCACCAGAGGAGCCGTGGCAAAGCCGAATTCTTCAGCCCCCAGCATGGCGGCTATGGCCACGTCCCTTCCGCTCATGAGCTTTCCGTCGGTCTCTATCACCACCCGGTTCCTGAGCCCGTTCGCAAGGAGGGTCTGATGGGTCTCCGCAAGCCCCAGTTCCCAGGGAAGTCCCGCGTTGTGGATGGAAGACAGGGGAGCTGCCCCGGTTCCCCCGTCGTATCCGGAAATAAGGACCACAGCGGCTCCCGCCTTGGCGACACCTGCGGCAATGGTCCCCACCCCGGCCTCGGACACAAGCTTTACGGACACTCTTGCGTTCTTATTTGCGCACTTAAGGTCGTAGATCAGCTGGGCCAGATCCTCGATGGAATAGATGTCGTGATGAGGCGGCGGAGAGATCAGGCTGACTCCCGGGGTGGAATGCCTGGTCCTGGCTATCCAGGGGTAGACCTTCTTTCCGGGAAGGTGGCCTCCTTCACCGGGCTTCGCTCCCTGGGCCATCTTGATCTGTATCTCCCTTGCGCTCACCAGATACCGGCTGGTGACCCCGAATCGGCCGCTGGCCACCTGCTTTATTGCGGAGCTCCTGTCGTTGTCGGTCCCGGCGGACATTATCCTTTCATCGCTCTCTCCGCCCTCCCCGCTGTTGCTCTTTCCGTGAAGCCGGTTCATGGCTATGGCCAGGGTCTGATGGGCCTCCTCGGAAATGGAGCCGTAGGACATGGCCCCGGTCTTGAACCTCTTCACTATCTCGTCTTCGCTTTCCACTTCCTCAAGAGGTATTCCCGCGTCAGGAAAACTGAATTCCAGAAGACTCCTGAGATAGCCGGTCTCCTCGCTGTTCACCATGGCGGTATATTCCCTGAACTTTTCATAACTGCCTTCCCTTGTGGAGAGCTGGAGCATGTGGATGGTCCGGGGATCATACCTGTGATGCTCGCCCCCGGATCTTTCCTTGTGCCTGCCCACGGCCGTGAGTTCCAGATCCGTGCTGAGCCCCAGGGGATCGAAGGCAGAACTGTGCTGCCTGTCCACGGCTTCCCCTATATCATCCAGAGTGACGCCGCCCACGCGGCTGACGGTGCCCGTGAAATAATCGTCGATCACCTCTTTTGATATGCCTATGGCCTCAAAGATCTTGCTGCCCTGATAGGACTGGATGGTGGAAATACCCATTTTGGAAGCTATCTTCACAATGCCGAAGAGCACGGCCCTGTCGTAATCCTCCACGGCGGCGTAGTAGTCCTTGTCCAGCAGGTTATCGTTTACAAGGCCGGCGATGGTGGAATGGGCCAGGTAGGGGTTCACGGCGGATGCCCCGTAACCCAGAAGGGTCGCGAAATGATGCACCTCCCTGGGCTCGCCGGATTCCACGATGATGGACATGGCCGTGCACTTCTTCGTGTCCACGAGATGCTTGTGTACAGCTGCCACCGCCAGAAGGGAAGGGATAGCCACGTGATTTTCATCCACTCCCCTGTCGGACAGGATGAGGATGTTCGCGCCCTCCCTGTAGGCCTTGTCCACCTCCACGAAAAGGTGGTCCAGTACGCGCTTCATGGGCGTGCTCTTGTAGAACAGGATGGAGATCTTCGCCACCCTGAAGCCGTCTTTATCCATGTTCTCTATCTTGAGAAGATCCAGATCGGTGAGTATGGGATTATTGATCTTCAGGACGCGGCAGTTCTCGGGGAGTTCTTCCAGAAGATTGCCGTTGGTCCCGAGGTAAACCGTTCTGGAGGTCACTATCTCCTCTCTCTGTTCATCGATGGTAGGATTTGTCACCTGGGCAAACTGCTGTTTGAAGAAATAAAACAAGGGCTGGTACTGTCCGGACAATGCGGCTATGGGAGTGTCCACCCCCATGGAGCCTATGGCCTCGATCCCGTTCAGGGCCATGTTCAGTATACTGTCGTGGTAATTTTCCCAGGAATAGCCGAAAGCCTTTTGCAGCCTTGAGCGCTGCTCCGGCGTGTATTCCGGCACCTTTCTGTTGGGAACCTTCAATGAGGACAGCGTCACCAGTCTGCTGTCAAGCCACTCTCCGTATGGCTTTCCCAGGGCGTATTTCTCTTTTATCTCTTCGTCCAGTATGATCTTCTTCTGCTTCGTGTCCACCAGGAGGATCTTTCCGGGGTGCAGCCTTTCCTTCCTGAGGATGTGTTCCTCGGGAAGCTCCAGCACTCCCACCTCCGATGACAATATGAGCCTGCCGTCGTCCATGATGTAATATCTGGAAGGCCTTAAGCCGTTCCGGTCCAGGATCGCCCCCATCACATCTCCGTCCGAGAACAGGATGGATGCGGGACCGTCCCAGGGTTCCATCATGGTGGCGTAATACTGGTAAAAATCCCTCTCCTCCCGGGAAAGGGTTTCATTATGCGCCCAGGGTTCCGGGATCATGATGGCGGCGGCAAGAGGAAGGGGCATTCCGCCCATGACCAGGAATTCCAGGACGTTGTCCAGCATGGCCGAATCCGATCCGCTCTGGGAGATCACCGGCAGCACTTTGGTCATGTCCTCGTCCGTAAACAGATCCGTGTGCATGGTCTCTTCCCGGGCCAGCATCTTGTCGGCGTTCCCCTTTATGGTATTGATCTCGCCGTTATGAACAATGAAACGGTTGGGATGCGCCCTGTTCCAGCTGGGCAGGGTGTTTGTGGAAAAACGGGAATGGACCATGGCGATGGCCGACTCGTAATCGGGATCCATAAGATCCTTAAAGAAAAGCCTCAGCTGTCCCACCAGGAACATTCCCTTATAAACTATGGTCCTGCAGGACAGGGAGGGAACGTAGGTATTTACGCTGCTCTGTTCAAACTCTCTCCTGACGATATAGAGCATCCTGTCGAAATCCAGATCCTCTGCGAGCCCTTCGGGGCGCTCGATAAAGGCCTGATAGATATTGGGCATGCACTCCCTGGCCTTGGAACCCAGGACTTCCGGTTCCGAATCCACCTTTCTCCAGACGATGAGGGACAGGCCCGCCTTGCGGAGGATGATCTCGAACATGGATCTGGCCTGTCTCATGTCCAGATCCTTCCGGGGGAAGAAGAACATCCCTACGCCGTAGCCTCTCTCTCCCGGGAGCTCAATCCCCTCTTCTCCGAGTTTCTTCACAAAAAATCTGTGAGGTATCTGGGTGAGGATCCCCACTCCGTCGCCGGTCTTCCCTTCAGCGTCCTTTCCGGCCCTGTGCTCGAGCCTCTCGACGATGGAGAGCGCGTCGTCCACAAGCTTATGGCTCTTCCTTCCCTCCACGTCTATGATGGCGCCGATCCCGCAGTTGTCATGTTCAAAGGACGGATCGTACAGGCCCTTTTCCTTTATCTCCTTAAACAGGTCTGACATAGCGTTTTCCTCCCACTTGGCTCTTTACCGATCGAGAAGGGATCCCCTGCTCGATCCGGCGCTGTTGTCTCACAAAGAAAAAGCGCTTCAGGTTCCGAAGAACCCGAAGCGCCGTTGCTTCTCTTTCTCTGTCTTCAATTGTGATACCGATAAACCACGTGTCTGCGATGTCCCCGTTGACATCAAAAGGAATTCTACTCTCTTATCATCACTGCGTCAAGGGGTGATTTTTCCCCTCATCCCGATGCGGCAAAACTACGTTACTATTCACAGTTTGAACATGTAAGGATGTAACGAGACGAAGTCCCGAGGATCATTGTGGGCGTGAGCTACTACAGCTGAAGGGATCCGAGATCTGGTAACGTATGTATAATGGTGTAAATTGAAAAAAGAGCCAAAGTGCTCCTCTTTAGGTATAATGTTAAATGACCAAATCCAACATAACACCAAGGAGGAAAACACGATGGCTCAACTCAATATTACACTGAATCAGGACGA